>CAZNDQ010000589.1:0-2834 GCA_964571825.1 uncultured Planctomycetales bacterium
GGTCGTCGCGCCGGCTCGGCAGCGGCACGCTCACGCCCAGATCGAGCCGCGCATCCCCATCAACGCCCAGACCTGCCCCGGCGGACCCACCTGGTCCTACGGCATCACCCAGCCCGGCTCCTACTACTTCGAAAGCGACCTCACCGGCGAGGCAAACAAGTTTGGCATTCGTATCGGTGCACACAACGTCACCATCGACATGAACGGCTACACGCTCATCGGTGTACCCGGTTCCTACAGCGGCATCGACGGCGGCATCTTCGAAGTCTCCAACGTCACCGTCCGCAACGGCACCATCCGCGATTGGGGCGACAATGCCATCCGCACCGGGGCCACCGCCAGCGGCTGGCGCGTCGAAAACGTCCGCGCCACCTACAACGGCAACGGCATCATTCTCTGCCGCCAGTGCGTCATCACCAACTGCATCGCCAACGACAACGTCGGCTGGGGCTTCTCGGCCATCTGGGCCTCCTCCTTCGAGAATTGCGTCGCCAACGGCGGCAACCGCGGCTTCTCGGCCGGTTTCGGCACGACGCTCCTCAACTGCGCCGCCCAGTTCAACGACGACTACGGCTTCTCCCTCTACGGCGGCTCCACCGCCACCCATTGCGCTGCGCGCTCCAACGGCAACGACGGCTTCGTCCTCAACGAAGGCTCCGTCGTCACCGGCTGCACCGCCAGCGAAAACGGCCGCGACGGCATCCGTCTCAATCTCCGCAACACCGCCACGAACAACACCTGCGACAACAACGGTCCGTCCAACCAGGGCGCCGGCATCCGCACCATCGGCCAGCGCAACCGCGTCCAGGGAAACTCGCTGACGGGCAACTACTACCCCATCAAATCCGACGCCGCCAACAACTTCTTCATTCAGAACACCGCCAGCGGAAACTTCTACATCCTCGGCTACGCCTTCGACCCCGCCAGCACCTACGGTCCCACCGTCACCGGCGCCGGCGCCATCGGCTCCACCAGCCCCTGGGCGAACTTCATTCACTAACGCCTCAACACCAATCTCACAAAAAGAAAACAAGGAGATGTTGACCATGAAGCGGTTCACAACAAAACGCACGACTTACACCCTGCTGGTACTCTCCCTCGCCGCCGCCGCGGCACAGGCCGGAGACCTCATGCCCCCGCCGGGTCCCATCGCCCCGACGATGAAGCCCCTCAGCCAGGTCGAGCCGCGCATCGCCATCAACAGCGAAAACACCCCCGGCGACGACGACGCCCTGTTCAAAATCACCGCCCCCGGCTCCTACTACCTCGCCGGCAACGTCTCTGGCGAGCCCGCCAAGCACGGCATCGAAGTCGCCGCCCCCGGCGTCACCATCGACCTCATGGGCTTCGACCTCGCCGGCGTCCCCGGCTCCCTTGACGGCATCCGCCTCACCGGACCCGACTCCCACGCCCTGCGCGTCCACAACGGCACCGTACGCAACTGGGAGGGCTTTGGAATCCGCGCCGGCGGCGGCTATCGGGGCGAGGTCTTCGAGGACGTGCGCGCTCGCGACAACGGCGGCGTGGGTATCTCCGTTGGATACGCGGCCGTCGTCACGCGCTGTACCGCCTCCGACAACGACCTGAGCGGGATCGAAGTCGGCATCGCCGCCACCGTCGAACAGTGCGCGTCCATCGGCAACGGCCAATCTGGCATTCTCACCAACATCGGAGCCGTCGTCCGTGGCTGCACCGCCTACTTCAATACCCTGCACGGAATCGCCGTTGATTCCCATTGCCTCATCGAGGGCTGCACCGCCAACAACAACTTCGGCGACGGCATTCGCTGCTTCGCCAACACCCGCATTGTCAACAATGTCTGCATCGTCAACTCCTTCGGCGCCGGCATCCATGCCTCAAACCCGGCCAACCACATCGAAGGGAATTACGTCTCCGGCAACATCCGCGGCATCGACGCCGATGTCGGCGGAAACTTCATTGCCCGCAACACGGCAAGAGACAACGCGACAAACTACGAAATGACCGGCACGCAGACCATCGGCCCCATCATCACCGCCACCGGAACGATCACGACGACCAACCCCTGGGCAAACTTCTCCTTCTGACCCGGCCGGGCGGACCGGCGCATCCGGCCGCCCGAGTCCTCGAGTACCACAGTCCCATGACACAACGGAGCAGGACCATGAAACTCGTATTCTCACTCGCTTTGATCACGGCCACAGCCTTCGTCGCCCCCGCCGCCGCACAGTCCAACGTCAGCCCCGTCGACAGCTTCGCCTGGGCCGAAAACCTCGGCTGGACCAACTGGCACGACGCCGGCGAAACCCCCGGCGCACAGGGCGCAACCATCCACGCCACCTTCCTCGCCGGCTTCGTCTGGGCCGAGAACGTCGGCTGGATCAACCTCGGCGACGGCTCCCCCGCCGACGGCGAGTACTACGCCAACCAGACCGGCGAAGACTTCGGCGTCAACCGCGACCCCGACACCGGCGAACTCTTCGGCGGCGCCTGGGGCGAGAACATCGGCTGGATCAACTTCGAAGGCGGCGGCCTCATGGAAACGCCGAATCCCGCGCGGATCGACTCCGCCAACGGCACCTGCCGCCTCGCCGGCTGGGCTTGGGGCGAAAACGTCGGCTGGATCAACCTCGACGACACGGACGCCTACGTCGCCCTCCTCCCCGGCGCTTGCGCCCCCGCCGGCTGCGGCGACCTCGACGGCAACGGCCAGATCAACCTCGTCGATTTCTTCACCTTCAGCATCTGTTTCGGCGGCTCAAACAGCCCCCCCGCGCCGGACTGCCCCGCCGGCGCCGATGCCGACTGCGATGGCGACGGCGACGTCGACCTCATCGACTTCCAGACCTTTGCCA
>CAZNDQ010000590.1:0-2822 GCA_964571825.1 uncultured Planctomycetales bacterium
GGCATCGTAACAAACAGCGTGGGTGCGATGCTCGGGGTTTCCACGATGACGGGAGATGTCAACGCATCAATCTCGGTGGGAGTCAGCGGCGTCCTGGAGATACATGGGACGGTGACGGCGCCAACGATTCAGGTCAATGTTGGTGCGCTGTTCGCGGATGACATCTACGCACTCGATTCGATGAACTTTCCGCCGGGGACGGTCACGTTGCAAGCCGGGTCGTTGAATGCGGGACTGGTGCGGACGAACATAATGAACGTCGGCGCGCAAGGATTCCCAGTCGCGGCGGAGGCGACGGTGACGACGCTGGAGGCAATAGAGTTTCAGCCGCCGGGTTCTCCGCAGCCGGCGCCGGGGACGGTGAACGGTATTGGGCGACTGACGCTGAACGGCGGTGCGAGCACGGCCGGTCTGGTTTCGATCGTCGGCGAAGGGGATGTGGATGGATTCGGCACGGTGACCACACCGCAACTTTCGGTCCTGGCGGCAGAGCCAACATTCGGGATGCTGGATGTAACAACAGACACCCTGGGGGTTCAAGACCATCCCGGACTGGGGACGGACAATCGCGGCGGCGCGGTGCGCGTGGGGAGTGCATCGCCGCAGGTGTCGGTCAACTCCAACATCGTCGTCCTGACGTCGACGCCGATGGTGATACCGCTTTCGACGCTGATTCTGCACGATGACGGTGCTTATGAGAATCCGGGATCGATCGGGCTGACAAACGGGCGCATTCTCGGCGATCATGCGGGGTTTGATCCGCCGGTGTTGTTACACAATGACAACACGACGATGACGTTGATGGGCGAGAATGTCATTGAGCAGACGCAGGTGGTGAACATTGGGGATGACGCCACGATCACGGCGTCAGTCATTCCATTCCTCTTCCCGATGTCGAAGACGCTGTTCAAGGATTCGGGTCCGGAGCCGCTACGGATCGAGGGGGGCAAGGTGGTGCTGGGAGCCTCGACTCAGCCGGTGACGGACCCGGCCGTGGCGGCGCTGGCGTTCGACGGCAATCCGTTGGTGCAGCGCGTGCAGTTTGCCAAGGGGCAGATCGAGGGCACGGGGGAGATCGGCGCGCGGGTGGCGGCCGAGGCGTGCGGCGAATGTACTTTTCGCGGGCGGGTGATTTCGCCGGGGTTCGAGAACGAGCAGGGCGTGTCGACGGCGCCCGGGGCGCTGAGGTTCAAGAACAGCTTCGACCGGCTTCCTGGGCAGGCAGACTTTGCCTACGTCCTCGATCTGTTCAACGTGCCGACGGGCAATGATCGGGTGCTGGTGCAGGGGGCATGCGGCGACGGGATGGATCTGAATGGAACGACGCTGCGGTTGTCGCCCAGTCACACGATCAACTTCTGGGACGAATTCACGATCGTGATCCAGGAGGACTGGCCGGTGAACGGTCTGTGCGGCATCACGCCGGTCCTGTTCAAGCCCGGCTTTTTCCACTCGAATTGGTGGAACCCCCAGTCCAGGAAAATCCGCGCGATGAAGACGTACGTGAACGGGCAGTACGCGGACTGCAATCAGAACGGCTGGGCGGATGACGTGGAGATTCTGTACAAGCGGGCATATTTGCGGTTGACGGATGACGAGGGCCGTGAAGTCCTGGTGCTCGTGTGGAACTTCGCCGTGGAGGACTGCAACGGGAACCTGGTGCCGGACGGATGCGAACTGGCGGGCGGGGCGGCGGATTGCAATGGCAACGGGATACTCGACGGCTGCGAGCCGGACTGCAATGGGAACAACATCGCAGACGAGTGTGATGTACGGGACGGGTTCTCTGCTGACTGCAACGGGAACGGCGTGCCGGACGAGTGCGAGATCATCGGCGGGCTGATTGCGGACTGCAATGAGAACGGGATTCCCGACTCTTGTGAAGAATTTGACTGCGGCGGCGTGCCCGTCGGCTGCGAGATCGACTCGGATGGAGACGCGATCATCGATGCGTGCGACAACTGCCCGACGGTTTTCAACCCGAGTCAGTCGGACGTGGACGGCGACGGGCTGGGCGACGCGTGCGACAACTGCGTTCTGGTGGCGAACCCGAGCCAGCGGGACAGCGATGATGACGGCGTCGGCGATGCCTGCGACAACTGCCCGCGCGAGGCCAACGCGGATCAGGCGGATAGCGACGGGGATGGCATCGGGGACGAATGCGCGCCGGAGGATCTGGGCGGCGGAGGGGGCGTCGTGTTCGGCGGCGGCGGGCCGCTGTTGCTTGGCGGGCCGGGGGAGGTGGACGTGTTCGCCCCCAACGGGACGGTGCGGTTCAGGTGGGTCGCGTTCGGCGCGCCGGATCACCTCGTGCAAGTGCAGGTGGTTCGGGGCGAGGGAGAGGACGAGGAGGTTGTGGTGGAGTTCGATCCGGTGCTTCATTCGGCGGAATACGTTGACTGGGCGATTCCGGAGGACTTTGGAACGTGGGACAACCTCCGCGGCAGGGCATCGCTGCTGCTGCAGGAGGATGGGTTCGAGGCGCTGCTGACCATCTATTCACGATCGTTCGCAACCGGCCTGCCGCGGCGGCCGGGGGACATCGACGGGAACGGGGCGATCAACCTGCTGGATTTCGTGACGTTTGCGGTCTGTTTCGGCGGGCCGGGGGTAACGACTCCGCCAGGTTCCTGCACCGCGGATGAGTTTGCGGCATGCGACCTCGAGGGGGATGGGGACGTGGACCTTCTGGATTTTGTGACATTTGCCACGTTGCTCGACCCGTGAGCGGCAATGGAAGGGGATAACGCGCTCAGGGTTTGGCGGCGAAGGCTGAGCGCGCGGTCATTCTCCTGGTGTGGGAGGAGATTTCAGATTTCAGG
>CAZNDQ010000591.1:0-2822 GCA_964571825.1 uncultured Planctomycetales bacterium
TCGGCCGTGCGATAGCGCCGATCGCGGTTCGCCATCAGCCACGGCGCCGTGGGCACGACTCCGCTCGCCTCCTTGAGCAGCCCCGTCCCCGACGGCGACCCGAGCCCGAACCGCAACAGCCAGTCGCAGATCTGTTGCGGCCCCACCATCTCGCCGACCGTGTAGAAGTAGATGTTGCAACTGTTCTTCAGGGCCGCTTCGCCGTCGACGAGTCCGTGCCGCATCGGCAGTCCGTTCTGGTGCGCGCTCCACTCGCGCCAGATCCCCGGCTGCGAGGGAAACAGCGAGCCCTCACAGATCACCGAAAAAGCCGGTGACACCGTGCCACCGGCCAGGGCGGCCGTCAGCACGGCCGGCTTGACAATCGACCCCGGCGCACACACCCCCGATACCGCCCGAAATCGCAGCGGCATCCCCACTGTATCCCCCAGAAGCTCCCGATAGCGCTCACGAAATGCCGACGGTTCGTATCCCGGCGCACTGACCAGCGCCAGCACCTCGCGCGTGGCCACGTCGAGAATTACGGCGGCGCCGCCGGCACCCGATTCGTTCTCCGCGATCGCCTCCATCATCATCTCATAAATTCGAGCCTGCAGCGTCGTATCGAGACTCAGCGCCACGTCGCCCCCGCGACGCGGCTCGATCCGCCGCACCACGTCTCCATCCCGGTTTTCGATGATCTGCCCGCGATGCCCGCGCAGCACGGCCTCCGCCAGGTATTCGACGCCGGATACGCCGAAGAGATCGCCCGCCTGATATCCGCGCAGCGGGTCTTCACCGAACGGGTCGTGATCCAGTTCGTCCGGGCCCACCTCACCCAGTCGCCCCAGCAGATGCCCCAGCGATGGATGATCGAAATACCGCCGCGACGACGACGCGCGCACCTCCACCCCGGGCATATCCGCCAGCACCAGCCGCGCCTGCACCTGCGCCTGGTCCGTCAGATCGGTGACAATCGGGTGCAGCGTCACCTCCTCAATCATCGTCCCCTCGTACCCGTGGTAGCGCTCGAAGTTCGCCCGAATCCGCTCCACCCGCCGCACGAGCCGCGCCCGCTTGGCCGTAATCTCCTCGGCCGTCATCCCCGAAAGGTATGGTAGCTGCCTCCACATCCGCTCCACCTGCGCCCGCAGCGCTTCAACGCTCATCCCACGCGACCGCGCCAGCCGCCGCAGATAGATCTGGTCCTCGGCGATCAGCCCGTAGTGGACGCAGACGCTCCAGGAAGGCTCCTCGCTCGCCAGCACCGTCCCATTGCGGTCAACGATCCGCCCGCGGACGGACGGAATGAACCGCAGCGGCCGCAGCAGCATCTGCGACGCTTCCTCGCGGAAATCGTGCCCCCGTGCGATCTGCAGCTCGGCCATCCGCGCCAGCGCCGCCAGCGTCAGCACACCCAGGAAGGTCAGCAGCACGACCAGCCGTCGCTGAAACACCGCGTGCCCTCGCGGATCGAACTGAACTCGTTCTTCTGCCTGACGCCGGGCGTCGCGCAGCCGCGCCTACGCCTCGCGCATCGCCGCCCGTCCGTATCGCACCAGCCCCAGGGCCCGCCGCCCCCGGATGAACAGCCAGTGAAATGGCACGGCCCACAATGTCGTGTACAGCGCTGTCCCTGCTGCCTCCCACAGCGGCGAGCCCGCGTATTGCTCCGCCCCCTCCTGAAAGTACCGCAGCAGCGCCACCAGGAGCTGCGTCAGCCCGCTGATCCACAGCGTCATCGCCACGTTCGTCAGCAGCGAATCGGTGAACAGCATCTCGCGCACCTGCACCACCACCCACCCCGCCAACCCGAATACGAACGTGAACATCCCCAGCGGCCCGATCGTGTGCAGGTCGAGGATCAGCCCCGTGGCCAGCGACCCCAGCAATGCCTCCCGCTGCGGCGCGGCCATTCCCAGCGCCACCACCAGCAGCAACGGCCAGTCCGGGCGCACCGGCCCGAGCTGCACGTGCACCGCCAGCGTCGCCTGCATCGAGACGATCAGCAGCCCCAGGCCGACCCAGGCCCACCAACGCATGATGTCCTGTCCTTCCACTCGCGGAGTGATGCGCCAGTGCTCAGTTGTATCCTCCGCCGTCGGCCTTTTCCAGCGCGTGCCGCCTCGGCGTGCATTTTCTCCACGCAACCACACGATGACCTGTGATTAACTTCGGGTTGAGGCGGCGGTACGCGTGAATCGGACCGACCGTGCGATCAGAACGGGTGGATGCGCAGTTCGGGCTTCGGCTCGTCCGTCTCCGGCTCCGGCACGGACTCGGGAATGTAGAGGTCCGGCAGCGGCTTGGGGTTGGCGATGCGGTACGCCGGCATCCCCGGCGGCTCCGGGAAGGCCTTGGCCAGGTCCAGCTCCTCCGCCTCGCATTGCGCCCGCAGCACCGGCAGCGCCATGTCGTACACCGCCTGTCGAATCGGGATCGACAACGCATCCCAGACCCGCGCCTTGTACACCCCCGGCAGCGGCGCGTACGCCATGAACTGTGCGGCCGCCACGTTGCGATACGTATCAAACGGCAGCAGCCCCATTCGCTCCGTCGGGGCGTCCGCCTTGTCCTCCATGTACACGTCGTACACTTGCTTCGCCCACACCTCGTACGCCCGCGCCTCGTCCCCCTTGCCCTGCGCCAATGCCAAATACTGGGCCTCGAAGAAGCTGGAGAGCAATTCCACCACGGGCTTGGACCGCTGTGCCATTTCCTTGATCTCGGCCATCACCCAGTCCCGGAGCGGCCGGCGATACTCCAGCTTGTACGAGCCGTCCTGCTCCCGGTATTTCTCCCGTAGATACGAGAAATAGTCCTCCGCCCGTTTGCGGTCTGCA
>CAZNDQ010000592.1:0-2821 GCA_964571825.1 uncultured Planctomycetales bacterium
CACGAGTTGGGCGCGATCGGCGGCCACAGTGCCGCGCAAATCCGCCGCGACCTCATGCTCATTGGCTATGCCGGCAGCCCGGCGCGCGGTTACGACGTTGCCGGGCTGATCGAACACATTTCGGCGATCCTCGATCCCCCTGTCGGGGCCGGTGCGGCCCTGGTCGGGCTCGGCCACCTCGGCTCGTCCCTCTTGGCCTATTTCATTCGTCGCCATCCGCGACATCTCACAGTCGATGTCGCGTTCGACGTGGACCCGGAGAAAGTCGGCCGGATCCTGCACGGCTGCCGCTGCTACGCCATGGAACAGCTTGACGCCGAACTGCGGCGGCGCGGGATCGTCACGGCGATCCTCACCGTCCCCGCGTGGACGGCACAGGAGGCGGCCGACCGACTCGTTGCCGCCGGGGTGCGCGGCATCCTCAACTTCGCGCCGACGCGGATCTGGGTTCCGCAAAACGTGTTTGTCGAGGACGTGGACATTAGCGTCAGTCTGGAAAAGGTCGCGTTCCACGCGCGACGACAGAGCGAAAACAGGGAGGCGGCATCATGACCGCTGCACAGGAACAACTCGAACAGATCTTCCAGGACTATCCGGCGAATCGGCGGGAGCACCTGATCCCGCTGCTGCAGGCCGTGCAGGATCGGCTGGGGTTTCTCTCGCAGGAATCGATGATCGAGATCGGCAAGCGACTGCGCCTGCCCACCAGCAAGGTGTACGGCGTCGCCACGTTCTACAACCAGTTCCGCTTCCAGCCGCGCGGCCGGGTTCACTGTCAGGTCTGCCGCGGCACCGCCTGCCACGTCAAGGGCTCGGCGGGCGTGCTGGACGCGGTGTGTGAGCGCTTTTGCGTCGAACCCGGACAGACGACGCGCGACGGCGCGTTCAGCCTCGAGGTTGTGGCCTGCCTCGGGGCCTGCGGGCTGTCGCCCGTCGTCACGCTTAACGGCCAGTTCCACGCGATGATGTCGCCGGGCGAAGTGCTCAAGCTGATCCACGAGTACGAAAAGGCGGAAGCGAACCATGTCAGCAACCAGTAACCAGGATCGGAACGGTGGGGCGGTCGCACAGCCGGCGCGGCTCGCACCCGCCGACGTCGCCGCCCTGCTCGGTGTATCCACCGCACAGGATTCCCCCGCCGACCGCGCGCGACGCGAAGATCTCCTTGCGCTCCTGCGCCGCGAGCGTTGCGAACGGCCGGTGATCTATATCGGCATGGGCACCTGCGGGCTGGGCGCCGGTGCGGGCAAGCTCCTCGATGCAGTGCGGGCTCATCTTGCGCAGCGCTGCCTCGAAGCGGACATTGTCGAGGTCGGCTGCATCGGCATCTGCTCGATGGAGCCGCTGCTCGACGTACAGCTTCCCGGCAGAACGCGGGTTTCTTTCAGACGGGTGAACGCCGATCGTGCCGCATCACTGCTAGACGCGGTGCTGGGCGGGGCGATTCCCACCCAGTCGGTGCTGGGGCAGTTTCGCGATGAGCGCGCCGAGCCGTGGCTCGACGTGCCTTACCTCGACGAGCATCCGTTCTTCGCGCCGCAAATGCGCGTCGTGCTGGCCAACTGCGGGCTCATCGATCCGAACAGCATCGACGAGTACATTGCGCGCGGTGGGTATCAGGCGCTGGCCCGCGCGCTGCGCGAGACGACGCCGGCCGAGCTGTGCGACATCGTTGAAAAGAGCGGGTTGCGCGGGCGCGGCGGCGGCGGCTTCCCCACCGGACGCAAGTGGAAGATCGCGCTGGGCCAGCCGAACGAGCAGAAGTACCTCATCGCCAACGCCGACGAGGGCGACCCCGGTGCGTTCATGGACCGCGCGGTGATCGAGGGCGACCCGCACCGCATGCTCGAGGGCATGGCAATTGCGGCGTATGCGATCGGCGCGAGCAAGGCCTATGTCTACATCCGCGCCGAGTATCCGCTGGCGATCCGGCGGCTGGAGATCGCCATCGCGCAGGCGCGGGCGTACGGCCTTCTCGGAACCAACATCCTCGAGAGCGGCTTCGATCTGGAAATCGCGCTGAAGCAGGGTGCGGGGGCGTTCGTCTGCGGCGAAGAAACGGCGCTGATGCAGAGCATCGAGGGGCGCCGCGGCATGCCGCGCCCGCGCCCGCCCTTCCCGGCCGTGTCGGGCCTGTTCGGCCGGCCGACGGTGATCAACAACGTCGAGACGCTGGCGAACATCGCGGAAATCGTCAACCGCGGAGCAGACTGGTACGCCTCGATCGGCACGCCTTCGAGCAAGGGGACGAAGGTCTTCGCGCTCTCGGGCAAGGTGGCGCGCACCGGTCTGATCGAGGTGCCGATGGGAATGACGATCCGGCAGATTCTGTACGACATCGGCGGGGGGAACCCGGGAGGCCGGCCGTTCAAGGCGGTGCAGATGGGCGGGCCGTCGGGCGGGTGCATCCCGGCAAGCCACTTCGACGTCGAGGTCGACTACGAGTCGCTCAAGACGCTCGGGGCGATCATGGGCTCGGGCGGCATGGTCGTCATGGACCAGGCCAACTGCATGGTCGACGTGGCCAAGTTCTTCATGGAGTTCCTCCACCGCGAGAGCTGCGGCAAGTGCATCCCCTGCCGCGAGGGCACACATCGCCTGCTCGAGACGCTCCGCGCAATCACGCGCTCTCGGCGCAACGAGAAGGACATCGATGCGCTGCGACGGTTCAAGAGCGTCATGGCCATGGAGCAGCTCGCCGACGTGATGCGCGACACCAGCCTGTGCGGGCTGGGACAGACCGCCGCCAATCCCGTGCTGAGCACGCTGCGCTGGTTCCGCGACGAGTACGAGGCGCACATCTACGAGCGGCGCTGCCCGG
>CAZNDQ010000593.1:0-2820 GCA_964571825.1 uncultured Planctomycetales bacterium
GCGCTTCCACACGCTTCGCTCCGCGACACCGCCGAGGCGATTCTCGCCCGCTTCGCCCCCCGCGTCGTCTGCATCACCCGTGCTGAACGCGGCAGCCTCCTCCTCACGCCGCACGAATCCGTCGAATCCCCCGGCTGCCCGACGCGCCTCGTCGACGCCGTCGGCGCCGGCGACGCCTTCACCGCCGCGCTGATCTTCGGCCTCCTCCAGCGCTGGCCGCTCGACCGCATCGGCCGCCTCGCCAACACCGTCGGCGCACTCGTCGCGAGTCGCCCCGGCGCCATGCCCGACATCCGCGACGACGTCGCGCCGCTCCTGCATCAATCCTGATGAATCGGAAATCCCGCCCCGTCGCCCCCGCGCACCGCGCCCGACCCCGATCTCACGCCGACAGCGGCGTCGCCGCCGCCTCGCCGCCCACCTCCAGCGATTCATCCCCGTGAAACCGCATGTACGCCGCCACGTACGATGCGGCACTCCACGCCTGATAGGGCTTGCCCATCGGCCGTCCCGTCAGACCGTGCGCCCACTCCGTAAACTCCCACTCCCGGTCGATCCCCGACCGGCAAAGCACCGCCAGCCGCGTCAGCGCCTCCTCCGCCTGCTGACGCTCACCCAGCTTGAGCAGAAACCGCACCCACAGCCCCCCCACGAACGGCCAGATGCCCCCATTGTGATAGTGGTTCGGCAGGTTCTGCAGGTTCACCAGAAAGTAATCCCGCCAGTCCGGCTCCCCCGGATTGATCGCCGGATACAGCACCTTTACCGGATGCGGATGATCCACGCTCGTCTGCCGCAGAAACCGCCACACGTTCCGCGACCGGCTCTCGTCGATCACCTCATACAGCGACGCCATCACGTTGGCGAACACGTCGCACCGCCACGAAAACCCGAACGGCGTGATCTGCGCGATCAGATACTGCGCCCGCCCGAGGTTGAACTGCGTCCGCGAATACAGCTCGAACCCCTCGCGCACCGTCTCCGGCGTCGGCCAGAAATAGTCGTTGATCAACTGCTTGATCTTCTTCGCCCGGTGGATGTAACGGTCCAGCGGCTTGCCCCGCAGCCGCCGCAGCTCGACAAAGTCCACGTTCGCCCGATACCACAACACCTCGTCGTACAGCACGTTGTAAGAACGCGGAAACAGGTCCGTCCAGTCCGATGCCTCCGGGATCTCCAGCAGCCCGCAGTAGTTCGAGTCATGCGCGCCCAGCCACTTCATCGTCTTGTGCAGCCGGTCGAAATACTGCAGGCCGAACGCCGTGTCCCCCGTCAGCCGCACGTAGTTCCACGACGCAATCACCGTCCACAGCGCCCCGTCGATCCCCGCGATATTCCCTACGCCCGCGTACTCCGGCCGCCGCGTCATGATCTCCACGTAGTTCGGCAGGTGCCCGTCCGGCGTCTGCGCCCGCAGGATCGTCTCCAGCGAGCGCCGCGCGCAGCCCGTCAGCTCCGCGTCCCGCAGCGGCAGCGACCACATCAGCGTCATCGCCGCGTCCCGCGCCCATACGCTCCGGTAGTTGCTCGTCGGGTCGACCTCGTGCGCCACGCTGCACGCGCTGAAGCCGCGGTCCGTCACGTTCATCCGCAGCACTTCCCTGGCCTTCTCGAACGCTTCGTCAATCAGGTTCACCGCCGCTCCTTCTCGCCGAGCCAGTATTGCAGCCCTTCCAGCATCCCCGCCGCGAAACTCCCGCGCGCCAAATACACGCCGTCGCCCCGCAGCGCCTTCAGCTCCGCGTGCGCGTTCCCCACGACGATCCCCCGAAACCCCTGCTCGTACAGCGCCAGGTCGTTTGCCGAATCGCCGCCCACGATCACGTCCTCGTCCCGCACGCCCCACGTCTGCGCCACGCGCCGCGCGGCCGACCCCTTGTTCACCCCACGCGGAACGATATCCACGTCACGCCGCGAGCTGTAGATCACATCCACGTCTTGACCCTGTCCGCGCAGCATCGCCGACAACGCCGCGAGCTGTTCTGCACTAGCATCGTCCAGGAAGAAGCTCAACTTGTGCCGTGACTGAAACTCGTCCGGCTGCCCCACCATCCCCGGCCAACCCCGCACCGCCGACCGAATCGCCTCCGGGTCCCACTGCCGCTCCGCCGCCTCGCCCAGCAGCGGCAGTGATCGCTCCTCACGCAGCAGGTGAATCTCTGTCCCCACGCCCCCGATCGCCGCGTCCGGCTGCGGCAACGCCGTCGCCGCCACTGACTTCAGGATCGACGCGACAAACCGCCCCGACGCATACGCGATCAGCAGCCGCTCGCGGCGCGCGCCCGCCCACGCCGCGAACTCGCCCAGCGCCGCCTCATCGCCCAACAGCGTTCCGTCTAGGTCACTGACAAGGAGATGTCGTCGCGCCATGGGTCGGCAGGCTCCTCACGTCCCCCGAGCGGGAGCGTGCTGATGCGCGGCGGAAGGCCGTGCAGGTGCGACAGCAGTTGCTGCGCGATCCCCGCCCACGTGAACCGCGCCCGCGCCTTGTGCCCGCCGTACTTGGCCAACTGGTCCCACAACCGCGGATACTTCAACACGTTGTAGATTGCGTGCCCGAACGCCTCCGGATCGAACGGGTTCGCGTACAGCGCCTCCAGACCCCACACCACCTGCTCCCACAGCCCGCCCTCCGTCGAGATCACGGCCGGCGTCCCGCACGCCATCGCCTCCACCGCCGTCATGCCGAACGGCTCGTACCGGCTGCTCAGCACGAACACGTCCGCCATCCGGTAGTAATCGGCCAGCTCGTCGTCCGGAATGTAATCGCGGAACACCACCCGCTCCGCGATGCCCAGTTCGCGCGCGATCGCGCGCAGC
>CAZNDQ010000594.1:0-2819 GCA_964571825.1 uncultured Planctomycetales bacterium
TCACTACCGGCTCTGGCGACGACTGCGTCGACGGCGGCCTCGGCCACGACACCACCACCACCGGCTCCGGCGACGACTGGATTGACGGCGGCACCGGGCGGGACGTCATCGACGCCGGCGAGGGCAACAACACCGTCCTCGGCGGCGGCGGAAACGACACCATCACCACCGGCGCCGGCGACGACTACGTCGACGGCGGCACCGGCCACGACGTGATCAACGCCGGCGCGGGCAACAACACCGTCCTCGGCGGCGACGGCGACGACGTCATCACCACCGGCGCCGGAGACGACTACGTCGACGGCGGCGCCGGCCACGACGTCATTCACTTCCACGGCGGCAACGACACGCTCATCGGCGGCGGCGGCCGCGACACCTTCGTCATCCACGAGGGCCAGAATGGCAACGTCGTCACCGTCACCGGTGGCAGCGGCACCGACACCCTCGACCTCAGCGCCTACACCGACGACCAGTTGACCAACGACGGCTCGACCATCACCGTCGACCTCGGCAACGGCGAATCGTTCACCATCAACTACTCCGGCATCGAGAAGATCATCACCGGCGGCATGCCCGAGCCCGACAACGCGCCGCCCGTACCCGATGCCGGCGGCCTGACGCTCGGCGCCGGCGAACTCGGCACCATCACGCTCTCCGCCACCGATCCCGACCACGGCGATGCGATCATGCAGTTCCGCATCGACTCGCTGCCCGAGCACGGTGTGCTGCGGCTCAATGGCTCGCTCGTCCAGGCCGGCGACGTGATCTCCGCCGAACAGATCGCCTCCGGCGAACTCACCTTCGAGCCCGCCGACGGCTGGTCCGGCGCCACCGAGTTCACCTTCAGCGCCTCCGACGGCTCGGATTGGTCCGAGGCCGCGGCCACCTTCACCGTCCAGGTGAATGCGGCTGAAGAATCGCCGACTGATGGCCCCGAAGGCCCCGAAGACGATGCACCGGCGCCGACTGACGGCGACGAGGTCCCGGTCGGCGAACAGGACGAAGTCGTCGACGATGCCGACGATGACGACGCCGACGATCAGGCGGACGACAATGCCGGCGGTGTGAATTGGCAGGGCAACGAGGACATGGCCGTGCTCGACGCCCGCGCCGATGTCTCTGACGCCTTGCAGTGGATGGGCCTGAACAACGGCCCGTCGCCCGACATCCCCGAGCCGCTCTCCGGCGCCGACGCCGAGTTTGATCTCGACCCCGTCGCCGACCTCGATCTCGCGGCCACCGACGTGGCGCTCAGCGCCAGACTCGAACCGCTCACCGCGCTCTTCGGCACCGACCGCCTCGACGAGTTGTTCGAAGAGGTCAACGTGACGGGCGGCGCGCTCGACCTGCCCTCGCTGGGCGCCGCGGCGGATCGCTTCGGCAATCGGCATGACGTGGAATCGCGCGACTTGCGCGCCGACATGTCCGACGCCGGCCCCGCCGATTCGCCATCCGATTCGGCAGACGCAACCAACGCCGATGACGACGTGGTCGAGCCCGTCGGCGCAGGCGCCGCGGCCGGGACCGGACTCCTCGCACGCTTCTGGGGCGCCGTCCGCGCCGCTGCCGGAACCAGTGACGAATCCGGCTCCCATAACAACGCCCAGACGCGCGAAAAGATGAACCGCCGCCGATAGCCGATGGAGCGCCGGGGCCGTTTTTCCGATACCCCCGATGGTATTTGCCCGACGCCGGTCCAGCGCGACCGGCGCCGCTCCGGGGGTATGCATGGCCGGTTATCAGCACCCGCAGAAAACCGCTCCGCGTCCGTTCGCCTTCCCGGCTCGACCGGCCGCGATCCTCGCGCTGCTGGCCGCGGTGTCCGCGTCCGCAGAGCCCCCCGCCGCCGCGCCGGATGCCCGACGCGTCATCACCGGCATCACCGCACCCGTGCACAAGGCGACCATTTCCACGCTCCGCCCCGGTCGCATCGAGCAGCTTCCCGCGCCGGAGGGCAGCTTCGTCCGCAAGGGCGAGTTGCTCATCGCCCTCGACGACCGTGCTGCGCGGGCCGCCGTGCAGATCGTCAAGGCCGAGGCTGAGTCCGACGCCCGAATCGACCTCGCCCGCGCCCGACTCGAATGGGCCCAGGCCGACTTGCAGCACATGCAGCGCCTCAGCGGCGACGCCTACGCCTCGACCAAGGAACTCTCCGACGCCGAGTCGCTCGTCAAGGTCCGCCGCAACGAACTGGAAGTCGCCGTCTTTGAGCGGGCGCAGTCCGAACGCCGCTACGAACGCGAGCAACTCATCCTCGCCGAACACCGCGTCACCGCGCCGTTCGACGGCTACGTCGCGCAGCATCACCGCGCCGAAGGCGAGTCGGTCGAAGAACGCGAGGGCGTGCTCGAAATCGCCCAGCTCGATCCGCTGCTTGTCGTCGTCGACTGCCCGATCGCCCTGGCCACGGGTCTGCGCGAAGGGCAGCTCTTCCGCGTCGCGCCCGTCGACGCCGGCCGCGCGCCGCGCGCCGCCACCGTCACCCTCGTCAATCGCGTCGCCGACGCCGCCAGCCAGACCGTCCGCGTCAAGCTCACCGTCGCCAACGCCGATCAGCAGTGGATTTCCGGTCTGAAGGTAACCGTTGATTTCAGCGCTGAGCTGCCGCCGGACGATTCCGCCGCCGCGGCGCCGCGCAACGGGCAATAGCCGCCGGGAGGGGGCCCGCAGATGTTCGACGATCTCGAAAACGCCGCTCCGCTCAATGACGACGCCGCATTCAACCTCCTGCGCGAACTCGAGCAGAACCGGCCCGACGACATCCGCGCCCAGCGCCGCCATTTCCGCATCTCGATCAAAGCCTCCGTGATTCTCCAGTC
>CAZNDQ010000595.1:0-2818 GCA_964571825.1 uncultured Planctomycetales bacterium
GGGCTTGTCGCCGTCGGCCAGGTGGGCCAGGAGGTCCTTGACGTAGAGCACGCCGAAGTGCCGCGGGTCGGGAAGCAGATCGCCGCCGCCGCGCACCATGTACACATACTCCGGGCTGATGGCGGTGCCGACAATAAGCAGCGATTCGCGCTTGCGGTTCAGGATGACGCCGATGCGGTCGCCCGGCCGCAGACCGTGCGCGCGGGCGAAGGGATCGCTGAGGATCGCCTCCTCGGCCCGGAGCGCGGAGAATCCCGTCCCCTGTTCGAGCACAATCGCGTTGAGGCAACGGTCGAGCCGGCCCTCCGGGACCGAGAGCAGCCGCCCTGTGATGGGCCGTGGCTCATCCGGCAGATCGAGGATGACGTCAAACGCCACACGCGTTTCGAGATCGGCGACGCCCGCAATCAGGCGCAGCGGCTCGACCGCCGGCAGCGGCGCCTTCTTCACGTCGATCCAGAAGTCGGCGAAGCGGCACTGGCGGTAATAGGCGGCTTGGCTGCTCGTCAGTGTACGGTGCGCCGAGAGCAGCCCGACGAGCGAGCCCGTCCCGACGGCGATGATGGCGATGACGGTGAGCAGCGTCCCGGCGGACTGGCGCAGCTCTCGTCGGACCTTTCGCTGCAACACGCGCGAAGCCATCGCGGGGTTCCTCGGGGGTTGGCGCGCCGCGCGCCCGGCTGCCTCTACCAGTGGACCTCATATGCGTCGATCGGCCGCGGGTTTGCAGTTACTTCGGCGATCCGCCCGCCGACAAGCCGAACGACCCGCTGGGCGATCGCGGCGATCGCCGGGTTATGCGTGATGAGGACCACGGTCAGATGCTGCTCGCGGTGCAGGCGCTGGAGGATGCCGAGGACGCTGCGTGCACCTGCGACGTCGAGGGCGCCGGTGGGCTCGTCGGCCAGCAGCAACTCCGGACGCTTGGCCAGCGCCCGCGCGATCGCTACACGCTGCTGCTCGCCGCCGGAAAGCTGCGCCGGAAAGTGCGTCGCGCGATCGGCCAGCCCGACCAGCGCCAGCGCGGCGTCCGGAACCAGCGCGTCGGCCACCAGTTCGGTCGCCACCTGGACATTCTCGTATGCAGTCAGTGTCGGGATCAGATTGTAAAACTGGAACACGAAACCGACGCTGTGGCGGCGAAAGTCGGATAGTTCGTCATTCGACATCGCCGACAGCTCGCGTTCCCGGTACCAGACGGAGCCGGCTGTTGGCCGGTCGGTGCCGCCAATGAGGTTCAGCAGCGTGCTCTTTCCCGACCCTGAAGGCCCGAGCATCACGAGGAACTCCCCACAAGCGATCGTCAGATTCACGTCCACGAGAGCAGGAACCTCGACGTCACCCATGCGGAAGACGCGGTGGGCGCGATCCAGGCGCAGGAGCGGATGGCGGCCGTCGCGGTGTGGTGAAGATCCGGGTCCGTCGATCGGCACCATGCCATTGTTACCGGTCATCGCCCGTTCATTGTGTGACCGTTTTGCCGTCGCGTCCACGCAACCGCAGCCCCCGCGTTCGAGAAGGGTCCACCAAATAGCGGAAACAGGCGGGCCCGCCCGATAAATCGGTCTGAACGTCCGGAGTGTCGATCGTCAACTGGCGCAACAGGGCAGCAAATACGCTGCCATACTGCCGATACTCATGTGTCCGATGCCCGCCTCCGTTCGGAGTGTGGGACTCGAGTTACCGGGTTCGCGGAACGTGCGGGACACGGCCGCTCTGGCCGCGCCGCATCATCGCGTCGCGCCGGTGTTCGGGACAAGTGACAGTACCGCGGCACCGCTGCGCACAGGTATGACGAGGCTGGTAGCCGGATGCGACACATGTTTGCGTGGCTTCATGCCCGCCTCTCCCGCCAGTGGACGCTCTGGCTGGTCGTCGCACTGACGATCGTCGGCGCGCTGGAATTCTGGCTCGCGCGCGACCTCACCCATCGCCACTTGTTCGAACAGGTTCGCGAGCGATCCTCCCGCCTCAGCGCCGGCCTGGCCCCTGTCCTGGCCAACGCCTCGACAACGGAAGAGGCCGTCCGCCTGATCAGCGCACTGCGCACCATCACGCTCCTGCCCAACGTGCCAGAGGTGGCGATCATCGATGTGGAGGGGATCGTCGTTGTCGATGACAACGCCGCCGCAATCGGCCGGCCTTTCGCCACGGCGCGCTACCCGGGAATCGAAGACATGATCGCGGCCTGCCGCGCGCACGGCGACGTCCGCCACGGTCCGATCGGAAGCGGCGACATGCGCTGGGGCGAGGTCCGGCGGATCCCCTGTCCGTTTATCGAGCCGCAGCGCGGACCTGCGCTGAGCATCGTTGTTACCGATTACTCGTCCTTGCGCGCCGCGGAGGCTCGCGCCGGCGGCCTGATTCTCGCCGGCGCGATTGCCCACGTGCTCCTGCTGTGCGGGATGATGTGGGTGTTGCTGCAACAGAGCGTTCTCAAACCGCTGCGACGGCTTTCCGATGCGGCGCGCACGAGTGCCGAAACAGGAACCTATGAGTCGCCGCGCGGCGTGGGACGCAGCGAGATCGGCCGGTTGGCCGACGTTTTCGAAGACGTGTTCGGCAAGCTCTCGGAGAGCCGGCTGCAGTCGCAGAAACTGGCACTTGTCGTTGCCCGAACGGACAACTCGGTCGTCATCACGAACGCGCAGGGCCGAATCGAGTGGGTCAACGACGGCTTCACGCGCATCACCGGCTACACGCTTGACGAGGTCCGTGGCAGGACCCCCGGCAGCGTTCTCCAGGGACCAGAGACGGACGCGACGACCGTGCAGTACATGCATGACCGCCTCGTTCGTGGCGAAGGGTTCCGCGTTGA
>CAZNDQ010000596.1:0-2806 GCA_964571825.1 uncultured Planctomycetales bacterium
CGCCTCCGCCTCGACGCCGAGCAGACCGACATCGCGGACTTCCAACGCTGGCTCCGCACCAATCCCCCCGGCCCCCCGCGACCCATCTAGGCGCCCCAACGGTCTTCACCCTCATCCGCGCCGCCGTTGCCGCCGCACGGTGCCCTCGATACGCTCATGGCCATGGCCGAATCGGGTTCCCGCTCCGCCGACGCCCCACTCGACCTCGCCGCCGAGGCCGACCTCGTCGCCGCGCTGCGCCGCGGCGATGACCGCGCCTACGAGACCCTGGTCCGCCTCTACGCCGCCCGCCTCCTCCTCGTCGCCCGCCGGCTCATGCGCGTCGAGGAGGACGCCCGCGACGCCGTCCAGGACGCCTTCGTCCAGGCCTTCCGCTCCATCGCCACCTTCCGCGAGGGCTCGCGCCTCTACACCTGGCTGCACCGCATCGTCATCAATGCCGCCCTGATGAAGCTCCGCAAGCGCACACCTGCCAGCGCGGCCGACGTCGAAGCCCTCCTCCCGCGCTTCCACGACGACGGACACGTCGTCAACCCCTCCCCCGACTGGCGACTCCCCGCCGACGCCCTGGCCGAACGACAGGAACTCCGCGCCATCGTCCGCCGCTGCATCGACGATTTACCCGAAGAATACCGTTGCGTTCTCATGCTCCGCGACATCGAAGAACTGAATACCGAGGAAACCGCCCAACTGCTGGGCATGACCACCGGAGCGGTCAAGACGCGCCTGCACCGCGCCCGACAGGCGCTGCGGACCCTCCTCGATCCGCATCTACGGGGGCACGCGGCATGAACTGCCGGGAATTCATCGACTTCCTCATCGACTACACCACCGGCGAACTCGCCGACACCCAGAGGGCCGAGTTCGACGCCCACATGCGCGTCTGCCCCGACTGCGTCGCCTACCTCGAAAACTACCGCGCCACCGTCCGCCTCAGCCGCGACGCCGTCCGCGGCGACGAGCCCCTCCCCGCCGACG
Source organism: uncultured Planctomycetales bacterium (assembly GCA_964571825.1). Lineage (GTDB taxonomy): Bacteria > Planctomycetota > Phycisphaerae > UBA1845 > CAZNDQ01. The sequence goes on from CAZNDQ010000596.1 coordinate 979, forward strand.
TCCCCGAAGAACTCGTCCGCGCCATCCTCGCCGCCCGCCGTGCCTGATACGCCGATGCACGCGCACGAGCGGGCGCGTGCGCCCCAACTGCCCGCGCACGATCCTGCGTCAATGCCTATCGAATGAACCCCAGCGTTCGCGCCCGCTCCCGCATCGCCCCGTACAGCTCGTCCAGATCCTGCGGAATCACCCGCGTATCGCTGATCACCGAAAGGAAACTCGTATCCCCGTTCCACCGCGGCACGATGTGCATGTGTACGTGACCCGGCAGTCCCGCCCCCGCGCACCGCCCCAGGTTCATCCCCACGTTCAGCCCGTGCGCGTGGACGGTCTCCACCGCCACCCGGCTCCAGTCCCGCACCAGCTTCGTGAACTCCAGCAGCGTCGCCTCGTCCAATCCGCTCAGGTCCGGCTCGTGCACCACCGGCGCCACCAGCAGATGCCCGTTCGTGTACGGATAGCGATTCATCAGCACCAGGCAGCGATCCGTGCGGTGCAGCACGTGGTGCTGCGCGTCCTCCTCCGGACGCGCCAGGTACGCACACAGAAAGCACTCCGGCACCTCACCCTCGTCCGAAAGCTGCCGGATGTACTCCATCCGCCAGGGTGCCCAGAGATTCGCTTGTCGTTCGCCCATGACCGTTTGCCAAGTCTACGGATGCTGCCCGGCGCGGGCAACGACGCACGCGGTTGACCGCCCTGCCCGCCCGGCGATACCATTCAACGGGGCATCCGGCCGGTGGAGGTGCGGGTCGGCGACCCGGAAAAACGGCTCGTCCACCGCGGCCTCGGGCAATGCGCGGGCCGGGGCGCCGCCGCAGATGGTCCATCCGCCTCAACGACGGGTCAGATGCTCGACAGTCAACGCCGGTGTTCGCTGCGCCCGCCGCGACCCGGTGCGTGCATCAGGCTCTCTTCCATGAGAGAAAGGTCCGGTCCGTGGCCAGGAAATCGAAGAAAATCGGCGAACTCCTCGTCGGCTGGGGGCTCCTCTCCCCCAGCGCCCTCGCCGACGCCCTCAAGTACGCCGCCGAACACCACAAACGCATCGGCGAAGCCCTCATCGAACTCGAACTCTGCTCCGAGGACGACGTCACCAAGGCCCTCGCCACCCAGTTTGACATGGAGTTCGTCGACCTCGACCGCGGCATCGTCCACGCCGAAAACCTCGGCCTCATCCCCCGCGACCTCATCACCAAACACAAGGTCCTCCCCATCAGCAAGGAGGACAACCGCCTCAAGATCGTCATCACCGACCCGCTCGACCTCGAAACCCTCGATCTGCTCCGTTTCCGCCTCAACGTCGAAGTCGAACCCGTCCTCGCCACCCCCAGCAAGGTCGCCGATTACATCAAGGCCAAGCTCTCCGAAACCCAGGGCCAGCTCGAAAAGACCATCTCCAGCATCGACCGCAGCATCGACGAAGAGGCGGACCCCGCCCTCCGCGCCAAAACCGGCAAACGCGAAAGCGCCGACGCCGATGCCGACGCGCCCATCATCCGCTATCTCAACCTCATGATCGCCGAGGCCGTCCGCGGACGCGCCAGCGACATCCACGTCGAGCCCATGGGTGACCGCGTCCGCGTCCGCTACCGCATCGACGGCCACTGCATCGAACGCGACAAGCTCCCCAAGTCCATGCAGGGCCCCGTCATCGTCCGCCTCAAAATCATGTCCGGCATGGACATCGCCGAGAAGCGCGTGCCCCAGGACGGGCGCATGAAGCTCGTCCTGTCCAGCCAGCGCGCCATCGACTTCCGGGTCTCCACCCTGCCGACCCTGTTCGGCGAGAAGATCGTGATGCGGATCCTCGATCCGTCGTCGGCGA
>CAZNDQ010000597.1:0-2790 GCA_964571825.1 uncultured Planctomycetales bacterium
CCGCCCCTCGTGCCCCACCCGCTCCGTGACGGTGCCCCCCAGCGCCCGCACCAGAAAGTCCACCTGCGCCGCCGCATCCGCCACCAGCAGATACGGCGTGATCGTGTGATACCCTTCCGGAATCGCCTTCACCGCCATGATCGGCTCCTTGCCACGAAATGCCTGACGAGCGAATGCCGTCGCTCCCGCGAGCACGGCAACGGAAACGGCCCGGTCTTTCGCGTACCTGAGCGTAACCTCGGCCGACTGTACATGCCCGGCGAAGGAAGGCAGGATACTCGAGCCTCCCTATGCCGTTCCGCCTTCCTACGGCGCGATCGACCGCACCAACGCCAGAAGCTGGTGCGGTTCAATGATCTCCACCTGGGGAAACCGCCGTCGGAATTCCCGGGATTCAGGACGCTCCTCGTCCATCAGGTCGAGCAGGTCACGATCATGCGAGACGACGATCGTGGCGGCGGAAGCAAGCGCCAGGTTCACGTAGTACGCATCAGCCGGATCGCGCTCGTACGAAAACACTTCCGCCGGTTCGTCGTAGAACTCCCCCACCATCTCAATGTTCGCGATGAGGGACGAGACCTTGGAATCGGTGATACGAGTGAACCTGGCTCGAAACCTGGCGTTCGAGGTCGCGCGGACGAACTCCTCCAGCGCGAACGCACCATAGCACAGGGCAATGCGCTCCTGCAGCGCCATGGCGAAACACTGCCCTGACGGGCCGTCCGGATTGATCAGCGCCTGGAGATAAACGTTGCAGTCGAAGACGGCGCGCGGCTCCGCCGTCATGACGCCTGTCTCTTGCGGCGTTCCTCGTGTTTCACGCTCTCGAGGAACTCCGTCAATTCATCCTCACTCATCCCGGACTGACGAAACTCCTCGGCAAGGTCGCCGCTGATTTCATGCAACGAGAGCGGTCGTTCCGCATACCGCTTGAGTACGCGCGTGATCAACGAAGCGATGTCTTCGCCCGCGGCGGCAGCCTTTTCCTGCAGTTGTGCCTCGGTCTCGGGCGGAACGGAGATTTCGATTCTCATGGCGCCTGCCGCCTCTCAAAGGGCGATAACTCAACTCCGGCGTCACCCCGAATACTATATCGCGAATGTGCGCCGGAGGCATCCGAAATCTCAGAATCTCATCGGACAGTGCCCGCGTTCCGCGCTAATACGGATCGCGTGAAGGTTTCCGGCGGCGTGCTGGCTCGCGTACCTACACCTTCGCCGGCGACGCCCCCGCCGGCGCCTCCGGCGCCACATACGCCACCGCCCGCGGCGAACGCAACGGCAGCCGGTAGAGGATCGCCAGCCACACCGCCCCGAACACGAACCCGCAAACGCTGATGAACTGCGAGATCGTCAGCCCCGCCGAATCGATCGGATTGTCGACGCGGATCATCTCCTCCACCATCCGCGCCACCGCATACAACATGAACAGCAGCGGCAGCACCACACCATGCCGCTTCCGCCGCGCCAGCACCGCCGAAAGCACAAAGAACAGCAGCAGCGCGTTGATCGTCGCATAGATCTGCGTCGGATGCACCGGCAGCGAATGATTCTCCGCCTTGTTCGCCAGGTCGCGGATTTCACTCGGCGTGTACGCCTTCCCGATCCGCGACCGGCCCGAAAACACCCCCGTCACCCCGTCCAGATCCGACAGCGCCTTCTGGTGCTTCTGCAGCCGCTCCGCCGCCGCCTTCAGCTTCCGCTCCAGCGGCGCCAGCTCTTCCGCTGGCGCGTTCCGTCGCCGCGCCTCCTCCACCCGCTCCAACTGCGCGTCGTACTGCTTCTTCGGACCCAGCAGCTCCTCCGTCGACATCGACAGATGATCCCGGCTGATCGGCCGTGCACTCCCGATCGAATCGACAAACATCAACTCCGCCGGCGCCGTGAGCTGCCCCGCACGCCACTGGTCATAATACGCCGGACTCGAATACGGAAACCGAACCGCCCACGGCACCGCCGGCTGGCCCGCCGCCGTCACGCACACCGCCCCGTAGCAGCACCCGTTCAGAAAACATCCCAGCCGGCCCCACGCCAGCCCCCACATCAGCGACGGCGCCATCAGGTCCAGATACAGCCGCACCGACACCCGCTTCCACAGCAGATACCCCGCCACCAGCACAAACACCGCCAGGAACCCGCCGTAAAACTCCAGCCCCCCGCCCGTGATGTTGATCGCCTCCAGCAGCGGCCGCTCCGTCTGCGCAAACCGCTCCCAGTAGTGAAGGACGTAGAACGCCCGCGCGCCCACCACGCCACCGATCAACGCGATGAACCCCGCATTCAGAATGATGTCCGGGTCCGCTTTCACCCGCACCGCACGCTTCGCCGCGATGTAGATCGCCGTCAAGATGCCGATCATCATCATCAGCCCGTAGCCGCGGATCGGCAGATTCAGAAACGGCACGTCAAACAGCGTCGGCATCATGCGCGTCAGCCTCGCAGCGACAGTCTCCCGCGCAAACCGCAACCGCGCGGCCGGCGCGTCGAACGCGAAAACCCAATCCTATGACGCCCCCTCCGGAGCGTCCACCGACACGTTGTCAATCAGCCGCGCCCGCCCGATGTGTACCGCCAGCGCCACCAGCAGCCCGCCGCGCAGCGACTCCACCGGCCGCAACGTCTCCCGCTCCACGATCTCGATGTAGTCGATGCGGCATGGCCCCGCCTCCTCGACGATCCGCCGCATCTCCGCCACCACCTCACCGGCCGACCGCGCCCCCGCGAGAATGCGACCCTCACCGTACCGCAGCGCACGATGAAGACTGCCCGCCTGCCGCCGCTCCGCCGCGCT
>CAZNDQ010000598.1:0-2785 GCA_964571825.1 uncultured Planctomycetales bacterium
TACGCCGCGGATGAACTCCATCGCGAAGTACGGCCGGTCGCCTTCCGCCGTCGGCGCCGTTGCCGCCTCGAAAATCTGCGCGATTCCGGGATGTTGCAGCCGGCCGAGGATCCGCGACTCGTGGGCAAAGCGGCGCAGCGTCTCGGGCGACGCATAGTCGCCGCGAATCACCTTGAGCGCCACGCTGCGCTGCGGATCGTCCTGCTCCGCCTCGTAGACCGTCCCCATCCCTCCCGCACCGATGCGGCGGAGCAGACGGTATCGGCCGAGGCGATCAGGGAATCCGCCGAACGCCGGTTCCGGCGGCGCGGCCGCCTCGCCGGCGGCGCGTCCGTGCGCGGCCGATGCCGCCGACGATCCGGCAAGAAAGTCCGTCGGCACGTTTGAAGCGTGCGTCAGCAGCGCCAGGATTTCCGCCCGCAGGGCCGCATCGTCACCACACCGCTCCACGACGAACGACCGGCGCCGATCAAGCGGCAGCTCCAGCGCCTGAGCGAAGACCTCCTCGATCTGCCGTTGGCGTTCGTCGCTCACGGTGTCGGCCCGTTCCGCGGCGCATCTTCTCCGGCCAGCTCCCGGTGCAGTCGCGTCTGCACGAAGCGCCACTTTCGTTTCGCCGTGCTCAGCGAGACGTTCATCGCCGCGGCCGCCTCCTCCAGTGTCAGCCCGGCAAAGAAGCGCAGCATCACCAGTTCGTGCCCCTCCGGATTGTCCCGTTCGAGTCGCCCCAGCGCCTCGTCCAGCGCCAGCATGTCCTCGGCCGGCGCTTCCATCGCCACGACGAGCGCCGAAGCGTCCACGCGCCGCCGGTCGCCTCCGCGCTTGAGGCTGGCCTTGCGCCGGGCGTGCTCGATCAGGATCTCGCGCATCGCCCGCGCGGCCGCGCCGAAAAAATGCGCCCTCCCGTCCCAGTCCGTCTCGTGCCCGGCGAGCCGCAAGAAGGCTTCGTGCACGAGGGCCGTCGGTTGAAGCGTCTGCCCCGGCGGGAGTTGCCGCAGTCGCGCCTCCGCCAACGCGCGCAGCTCCTTGTAGAGCAAGCCGATCAACTCCGCCGCCGCCGCCGCCGGCTCGTCCAGCCGGGCGGCATTCAGCAGGCGCGTGACCTCGTCCTTCGTGTCCATGGGCGGAGAATCTGCTGTTTTTTTTGAACCGCGCAAGGCGCCGTTTTCAGATTAGTCGCGGACAGGTTGACGCAAGTTCATTCTAGCCGTCGGCAGCGGTTCGAGCATTCCCGAATGGGCGCCGCGACGGCAGGCACAGGAGACAGGTAATGAGTCATAAATGCTTCGCCTGCATCGGGTTGTCGGTCATCGGCCTGCTGTTCTCGACGGCAGAGGTGTCGGCCCAGTTCCTCTGGGACCACAGTTGCGCCGATCCCGAAGCCGACTGGCACACCTGCTGCGAGACCCCCGCCGGGCTCAAAGACAATAACTGGGACATTGAACCTGTGCCTCCGCCGGATTGCCCGCCCCTCCCCGGGCCGAACGACGACGTGAGCCTCGGAGGAGCGATCGTTCGCCTGTTCGTGCAGGGCGAGACCGTCAAGAGCATCAGCTCCACCGGCCACTTCAGGTGCTTCAAGCCGTTAAACGTCGCCGAGTCGGCTCTGCTCAGCGAGGTCACGTTGCTCGGCAACGGCGCCCTCAACGTCAACGGCGCCATCCTGTTCATCGGTGGCCCGTTGCACTGGCACGGTGGCGACATCCGCAGCGACCAGCCCGACACGCTGCTGGCCGTGGCCGCGGGCCCGATTGAGATGCTCGACACGGGCAACAAGCAGCTCTTCAACGGCGCCATCCTGCAATGCGATGGGGCGGTGACGTGGTCGGGCGACGTGGGCAACGACATCCTCCTCTGGGGCGACAGCCTGCTCATCAACACATCCTCGTTCACGATCACAAACAACACGCTGGTTCAGGGCGACAACGGGACCATCCGCAACGAGGCCCCGTTCACGAAGACCGAAAGCACCGGCGTAACGACGATCGACGCGGGAATCGCCTTCGACAACACGGCCTTTGGCTTCGTCGACGTCCAGACCGGTACGCTCAAACTCAACGGCGGCGGCACCAGTCAGGGTGCATGGAACGTCCGGCAGGGCGCCACGCTCCAGTTTCAGACTCATCCCTCGAACCCGCCGTTCAGCTTCAACGCGCCCACCGGCATCGGCGGAAACGGCCTGGTGCTGATCGGCGGCAGCGGCATCACCGCCAACGTCGGCGCGCCGGTCCAGGCGACGAACGTCCTGCTGACCGGCGACCTGCATGGCCCCGGCACCTTCTTCTTCACCAATCTCGAGTGGCCCGGCGGAACAATGGACAACGGCCTCACCGAAGTCCTGAATCTGCTCACACTCTCGACCGGCTTCGGCAATCCGGTTCTCATGAATCACACGCTCCAGAGCAACGTCCAGACGATCTGGGATACCGGGACCTCCTTCGACATCCACCAGAACTCCACGTTCCGGACATCCGGGCAGACCACTGTCACCGGCCCCAACAAGCAGGTGGAGTTCGTCACCTCCGAATGGATTAATCTGGGGGCGACCAATCTGCTCACGAACGTCATGTTCGGACAGGCCGGCGCCACTGGCAGAGTCGGCAACGCCGAGGGTGCCGTCCTGAACATCGGTCCGGGTTCCACCGTCACCTCCATCGTCAGCGGCGTCGACTTCGACCAGTTCGGCACCGTCAACGTCAACACGGGTGAGTTCGGGGTCAGTTCCGGCGAATCAATCGGCGGCGTCTTCAACGTCGCGCCCGCCGCGACGCTGGTCTTCCAGAGC
>CAZNDQ010000599.1:0-2785 GCA_964571825.1 uncultured Planctomycetales bacterium
CTACGGCCGACCGCCCCCGCCGCCCCGGCCGCCCCCGCCGCCCCGGCCGCCGCCGCTGAACCCGCCCATGCTCGACCGACCCCGGCTGCTCGCCCGATTCGCGCTCGAGCGACTCGACATGTTCCCAAACGATCCCCCCCGGCTCCCGGCGCTGCGCGACTCCATACCGCGATCACCGTAACCACGCACCTCGCCCGCCCCCCGCGGATCACGTGCGCCTCGCGGATCAGCCGCCCCGCGCGGATCAGCCACTCCCCGCGGATCAGCGACTCCCCGCGGATCAGCCACTCCCCGCGGATCTGCCACACCACGTGGGTCTGCCACCCCGCGTGGGTCATATCGCCCTCGGGGATCCGCCGCCCCGCGCGGGTCAAGTGGTCCCCGCGGGTCATAAGGCCCACGCGGATCATACGGGCCGCGCGGGTCATAGATTCCCCGTGGGTTGTACGGCGCGCGGGGATGTGCGTACGTGCCATACGGCACCGGATACGCCCCATGCACCACGTACCCCCCATACCAATTGCAGTCGTCATCGTGCAGCAGCGCCCCAACCGCCACTCCCGCGCCGAATCCCAGCACCGCTCCCGCGATGGCCGCACCGTCATCATCGTCGTCGTCATCCTGCACGACGACCACGTCCGGGTTGTACGTCGGCACGTACACTACCTGTGGGTCCGCCGGCTCGATCTTGATCACCTGTTGCTCCACCACGACCGTCTGCTTGTCATTCGACTCCAGCACGCCGTGGTCGTGCGCCGTCGCCCGCACCGCCTGGATCGCCGCCAGCACGTCCGGCTGCTGCGCCAGCACCGCCGATCCCAGCTTCTCCGTCCAGTCCAGGTTCTCGTCCATCCGGTACAGCACGTCGGGAAACTGCAGCAGCACAAACACGCTCGTGTTCCACTGCGCATCCGGCTTCGGCTCCGCCTTGCCGTTGTTCTTCCGCAGAAACCGCGCCGCCTGCACCACATCCAACCCCGCCGTCGACGCCGGCAGAATGTGCGCAATCAGCGCATCCGGATACAGCGCGATCGGCGCCACCAGCTTCTGCAGCTCCGCCGAACTCAGCTTCACCGGCGCTGCCGGCGCCGTATCGCCCGCCGCCGGCGCCTGCGCCCACGCCGACCCGCTCGCCAATGCGACCAACACGCACACCACCAGACCGATCTCTGCCGCCCGTCTCATCGCTGACGCTCCTTTCACGCCCATTGCAAGCTCTGCTTACCCTGCCGCCTCCACGCTTCACCGCGCAGCACCCGCCGCCGAGGCACGCCCGTCGCGCGCAGCAACGCCCCGTCAAATGCCCCGGCGGACCGCCCGAATACCGTTCGTCAAGCTGATCTCCCGCTCCAACGAAGCGCCCGCGCCGGCCCGGACATCCGCCCGGGTGGCGCAACTCGCTGTCACAGGTCTTCCGGCCGACGTGTGTAGCCCCGCTGGTTGCTCGCGTTGCGGGTACGGCCGGACAGTCAGTGCCCCCGCAGTATCCCCAAATCCCCTCACCCCCGCAACGCCCCGCCCCTCCCCGCCCGCCCCCGCGCTCCCCCGCGCTCTTCACGCACCGAAACCCCACGTGCGACATCCCCGTATCCGGCGCCCCCCCGTGCCGCGCGCTCGGCCGATACCGCAGACAATACGACTCGTGACACAGAAACGACCCCCCGCGCTCCACCCGCACCGGCTGAAACGGCTGCGTCGGATCGAAACTCCGCTCCGGACCCGTCGGATTGTCCACCACCCCGCGCCCCGCGCGCTTCCGATACAGCTCCGCGTCGTACCAGTCCGCGCACCACTCCCACACGTTCCCCGCCATGTCATACAGCCCGTAACCGTTCGGCGCATACGTCTTCACCGGCGCCGTCCGCGCAAAACCGTCCGCCTTCGTGTTCGCGTGCGGAAACTCCCCCTGCCAGATGTTCGCCGGCGGACGCGTCTCGCTCGGCGCCTCATCCCCCCATACGTACTCCTTCTCCTCGATCCCCCCGCGCGCCGCACGCTCCCACTCCGCCTCCGTCGGCAGCCGCTTGCCCGCCCACTTCGCATAAGCCGTCGCATCATCCCACGACACGTGCACTACCGGATGCTGCGCGCGCCCGCGCAGATCGCTCCCCGGCCCCTCCGGGTGCCGCCAGTCCGCGCCCGGCGTCCACTGCCACCACTGCGAAATGTCATCCAGCGACACCGCGCGGTCCGGCGGCGTAAACACCACCGACCCCGCCACCAGCAGCTCCGCCGGCGGCGGCGGCGTCCCCGGCGGCACCTGCGCCATGATCTCCTCCAGCGTCGGCGCCCTCTCCGCCGTCGTCACGTATCCCGTCGCCTCCACGAACGCCTCGAACTGCCCGTTCGTCACTTCCGTCTCGTCCATCCAGAACCCGTCCACGCGCACCCGGTGCGGCGGCTTCTCGTCGCGCCGCCCCAGACGCGAGTCCGTCCCCATCGTGAACTCCCCACCCGGCACCCACACCATCCCCACCGGCCGCTCACCCCCCGGCTCCTCGGCCGGGCTCCGCGCACCGACCCCCGCCACCACGGCCGCCGCGATCACCCCGACCAATATCCACCCCGCCGCCGCCGATCGCCGCACCCCTTCTCCCCGCCGCTCTTCTCGCCGCCGCTGCTGCATCGAAGCTGCCTCCCGTGAGGTAGGCGGGCCATCCGCTCCGCTCTCGCACCTGCCTCTCTCCCGTCTCCTCTTGCCTCGCTACTTTCGCCGCCAACGCCCGCGCCCGCAACGCCCCACGCCCCGTCATCCTGAGCGCCCCCGCCCCGTCATGCTGAGCGC
>CAZNDQ010000600.1:0-2758 GCA_964571825.1 uncultured Planctomycetales bacterium
CCGCGGCCATCTTCTACAACCTCACCCCGCTCTTCGCCGCGGTGTTCTCCGCCGCGGTGATCGGCGAATGGCCGCGCCCCTATCATGGCATCGCCTTCCTGCTGATCGTGGGCGGCATCCTGGTGAGCACCCGCGCAGCGGCGCGGCGCCAGGCGGCGTGAGCCGGCGCGGGACGGTGCAGTCGGTCCCGTGCGCCTTCACCGCGCGCGCGTCAATAGTCCGTCTCGACCTTTCGGCCGGTGCGGCGCTCGATGTACCAGCCCTTGCGCACGACCTTGCCGTTGACGATTTCGGCCTCACGGAAATCGCCCCCGGCGAAGGAGTGGACGGCGGGAAAGTGGATGTCCCGGCCTTGCGGGTCGCGCAGGTTCGGATCGTAGCCCGGCCGGCGCTGGATATCCCAGCCGAACAGCGTGCCATCCTTGCTCATGCGGAACTTGAGCCGCAGATTGCCGCGCGGATCGCGCTCGAGGTCGTCGATGAGCTCCTGCGGGATGCGGGAGCCGACTTCGATGGTTTCGTCGCCGAGGATGTTGCCGGCGTAGACCGCGCGTCCGTCGGGAGCGAACTTGTCGGAGTCTCGCCAGAGAATCCGGGCGCGTTCGGGGACCGGTTGGGAGAGGATCATCTTCGTCTGGTTGCGCAAGCTCTGGGCGGAAGATGCGTAGAACACATGCGTGGCATGCTCGGGGAAAAACTCGACGCCGAGGAACTCCTGTCCGGCCAGCGCATCGACCACCAGCTCGAAACCAGGACGACCGAAGCGCTGCAGCATGCGCTGCCGGCTCTCCAGGTAGCGCGCCTGGGATTCGGTGAGCGGGGCGGGCGGGGCTGTCGGCAGGGTCCCGCGACAGGCCGTCATGAGGGGCGTGCCGAGGGCCGCCACCGCGAGCCGGATCAGGAAGCGTCGTCGCATCAGAATCCTCCATTTGTCGTCGTGTAGCCGTTCTCGGGCTGCCCGAGCCAGGCGAGGTAGCTCGCTATATCCACCGTGCCGGTGACGTCGCCGAGACGGCGCGGGTCGAGCGCGGAGCCGTCGCCGCGCCTTGTGGCGTCGCGCGGGAGCCAGGTGATGTAGCGCAGGGTGTCGGCGTGGGTGAGGCTGCCGTTGTCGAACGCCATGCGGCGCTGGCGATCTCCGGCCACCGCGCCGTTGACCGCGCGGTCCTCGGGGAAGACGTAATCGATCCGGGGCAGATCGCCGTTCCCGGTCGGGCGCGGAACGACGCTGTGTTGCGGGTTGCCGATCTCGATCACATTGCTCTGGTCGTGCAGGGGCACATCCTCACGCGGAATCCGTGGAGTCTCCTTCATGTCGACGCCTGCTAGCTCTGCCTGCCGGACCATCCAATCGAGGGCGACGCGCGAGAGGCCTTGCTCGGCGTCGGGATAGCCCCCGCCGATGTCCGCATGGGCGCCGATGAAACCCTTCTCGATGCGGATGCGACCGGGCGCATCGCTGCTGGCGCCGATCGACTCGAGCGGAAAGCCGCCCCAGTGCATGCGGTGCGGCTTCGGGTTGCGATAGGCGAACTCCGTGATCGAGTCCGAGCGGTGCTCGTTGAGCGCGACCGCCTGCGCGACATGGGCGAAGACCTCCGGGATCCCGAGGCGATACGCTTCGCCGCTGAAATTGGTCGATAGCACGGTGTCGAAGAGCCCCATGAAGCGGAAATCGACCGCCTGACAGGCAGAGTCTCCGCGGTGGTTCGTGTAGCGGTAGTAGTCCTGGCCCTCATGGCGGACCGTCTTCGCGACGATCCGGTTGGCGAACTCGCGCGCCTGGGCCGCGCCGCGGCTGAAGCCGACGACGTCGATGTCCATTATCCGGTCGTCGCTGAAGAGTTCGGCCTCGTCGTTGAGGTATTGGCTCATCCGCTCGATCCGTGCCGGCCCCGAGTAGTTGCCGCCCATGTCGTTCACATGGACCGGATCGCCCGGTGTCAGCCACCACAGCAGATGGCCGGTCGCGTGGTCTTCCGGGCGGATGTCGCCGTAGTCGATGTCGTGATGCACGGTGCCGACGCCACTGATGTACCGCCTGTTCCCATCGTTGTATGCACGTGCGAAATACACCACATTGCTGAATCCGCTGCCCGCCATCGCCGGGTCGTTGAGGTCGTCGCTGTTCCCCGTCCCATCGAACGCGAACAGCACCAGCCCATCCGGATCCACGTTCCGCAGCGGATTGAACGCCGCATACGCATACGGGTTCGGCCCGTCCGGCGTACCGAGCGGGTCGGGGGTGAGGTATTCGCCCAGGGTCGGCGCGTAGTAGCGGCGGCGGTTGTAGTGCAGGCCGGTTTCGGCGTCGAAGACCTGGCCGGGCAGGCGCAGGTCGAGGGTGAAGTCGGGACGCCGGGGCGAGGTGGTGACCGTCGCGGCGCCGAAGGGGGCGTGGCGCGCGCGCCAGAGCGGCTCGCCGTCGGCGTCGGTGGCGAGCTCGGGGGCGCCGAGGTGGTTGGTGTGCAGCCAGGCGAGGCCGGCCTGCGGGTCGAGCCAGCTCTGCAAGATGCGGCCCAGGTCTTCGAGGAGGCGGCGGACGGTGCCGGTTCCGCGGTCGGGGTGCGCCGGGGTGTCGAGCACGGCGAGGGGCAGGTCGGCGAGCCAGAGGTACTGGCGGACCAGCATGCCGTCGGCGTCGAGCTCGGCGAGGGGTTGACGGGCGTCGTCGTGGAGGGTGTGCGTGGTGGTGGGGGCGGCCGTCACCGGATCGAGCCGCGTGCGTGCGATACGCAGGCCGCGGTGGTCGTAGGCG
>CAZNDQ010000601.1:0-2755 GCA_964571825.1 uncultured Planctomycetales bacterium
TGTTGACGTAGTCGAGTGGCGCGGGCGCGCTGTGTCCGGAGGAGGCGCGGATGCGGGGCATGAGGTGGTGGACGGCCTGTCCGATGGCGACGCCGCCACCGAGGGCGGCGGCGAGGACGAGGCCGGTGTTGAGCGTGGTGAGGTGGGAGAGGACGACGCCGAGTGCGCCGAAGGAGGCGGCGAAGAAAATGAGGAAGCGGAGGGAGAACCAGCGGGAGAGTTCGGTGGCGTGGGGAGCGTGGAAGGAGTCGGCGTCGACGTGGGCGTCGAGGCCGAAGTCGGCGGCGGTGGGGTCGGCGTGGAGGGCGTCGAGGTCGGGGGACTCGGTGTGACCACCGGCGACGGAGGAGATGAGTAACAGGCCGCCACCGACGATGAGGCAGAACCAGTATGCGGCGACGAAGTCGAAGTTGAGGGCGGCGAGAATGGGTTGTGAGCAATCGTGCATCGGTGAACCTCCAATGGGCCGGGTGCGACGAGCGCGATGCACCTGCGGGACAGTTGCCCGACAGTATGTATGTACAACAGAATTGGTCTGCTGCCTATTAGAAAGCGTGGCGAAATTCGGAATGGTGCGGGAATCGTTCGGGTGAGTTGAGGTGGTCGGGCTTGACATGGGTGGCGTGGGGGCTATCGTGGTCGTAATCGACAACCGGCGAATTCCGCACCCAACCACACGTCTGCGGCCTCGCGCTGCCGGGGGCCCGCCGCAGGAGCCACGTAGAGCGGATCGGCCGCCGGCGTTGGTTCGTCGGGCTCTTAAAGATCTGTTGAAACGTGCTGGGCATCAGGTGGCCGGCTGGTAGCCAGGCGCGGATTGCATTCGGCGAGCCAAGTATCGCCGCGCTCCCCGGTGCTTAGTCCTGCAAATGAAGGCGACTTGTGCACAAGGCAGAGCATGGAGCACCCACGTGCACGGTCGGGCCTGGGCCCGCGTCCGCGGCCGGAAGGGTCGGACGAGGGGTAGGGCGATGGACAGCCCCAGGCAACACACCTGTGAATGGAACGGGCATTACGCATGAATAACGACACGACCGGTACGTCAGTCGTCGTCCGCGCGCCTGTGGACGCGGAGCCAGCACCCTTTCCGGAGCCGATTGCGATCGTGGGGATCGGCCTGCGGTTTCCCGGGGGCGCGAACGACCCGGAGACGCTGTGGGAGATACTGCGCGACGGTCGTGACGTGATCAGCGAGATTCCGGGGGACCGTTGGAACACGAAGGTGTTTTACGATCCGGTGGCGGGGACTCCGGGGAAGACGAATGCGTGCCGGGGGGGTTTCGTCGAGGGGATCGACAAGTTCGACGCGGACTTTTTCGGGATTTCGCCGCGCGAGGTGGCGCGGATGGACCCGCAGCAGCGGCTGCTGCTGGAGGCGGCGTGGGAGGCGCTGGAGGACGCGGGTCAGCCGGTGGAGCGGATTTCGGGCAGTCAGTCGGGGGTGTTCATCGGGATATCGAGTCAGGACTATTCGCTGCTGCAGGTCGGGGGGGACGATCTGGCGGCGATCGACGCGCACACGAACACGGGCGGCGCGATGAGCATCGCGGCGAACCGGATTTCGTACTGTCTGAACCTGCGCGGGCCGAGCGCGGCGATCGACACGGCGTGTTCGAGTTCGCTGGTGGCGGTGCATCTGGCGTGTCAGTCGATCCTGCGGGACGGGTGCCCGCTGGCGCTGGCGGGCGGGGTGAACGTGCTGCTCAAGCCGGAGCCGTACATCGGCTTTTCGCGGCTGTCGATGCTGGCGCCGGACGGGCGGTGCAAGGCGTTCGATGCGGCGGCGGACGGGTTCGTGCGGAGCGAGGGTGCGGGCATCGTGGTGCTCAAGCGGCTATCGGAGGCGGAGCGCGACGGGGACCGGATTTACGCGGTGATCCGCGGGAGCGCGGTGAACCAGGACGGGCGGACGACGGGACTGACGGTGCCGAGCCAGGAGGCGCAGGCGGCACTGGTGCGTGCGGCGTGCCGGAGCGCGGGGGTGGAGCCGCGGCGGGTGCAGTTCGTCGAGGCGCACGGGACGGGGACGCTGGTGGGCGACCCGATCGAGGCGGGCGCGCTGGGGAGCGTCCTGGCGGACGGTCGGCCGGAGGACAAGCCGTGCGCGCTGGGGTCGATCAAGACGAACATCGGTCACCTGGAGCCGGCGGCGGGGATCGCGGGTCTGGTGAAAGTGGCGCTGTCGCTGCAGCACGGGACGATTCCGCCGAACCTGCACTTCCACAAGCCGAATCCGGACATTCCGTTCGAGAAGCTGCGGCTGGAGGTGCCGCGGACGGCGCGGCCGTTTGATCGGAGCCAGGGTCCGGCGATCGCGGGGGTGAACTCGTTCGGGTTCGGGGGGACGAACGCGCACGTGGTGCTGCAGGAGGCGCCGCGGGCGGCGTCGCACGGGGCGGAGGAGGATACGAACGGTTCGCCGACGGCGACGCGGGCGGAGCTGGTGCCGATCTCGGCGCGGAGTTCGGCGGCGCTGTGCGCGACGGCGCAGTCGTGGCGGGAGTATCTGGAGAAGACGGAGGCGGGGCAGGCGATTCATCTGGAAGAGGTTTGCCATACCGCGGTGATGCGGCGGAGCCGGCACGACCACCGGGCGGCGCTGATCGCGGAGACGCGGGAGGAGCTTCTGGAGCTGCTGGGCGCGGCGGCGGCGGGCGAGAGCAACCCGAAGATCTTGACGGGGCGGGTTCTGGACAAGCAGAGCGCACGGACGGCGTTCATCTTTTCGGGGCAGGGGCCGCAGTGGTGGGCGATG
>CAZNDQ010000602.1:0-2754 GCA_964571825.1 uncultured Planctomycetales bacterium
GTGGGGCCGGTGGCGGCGTCGGGGTGGGCGGGGGAGGTGCCGGTGCTGGGGCGGTGGGGGGGGCTGGCGGCCGGGTGTCTGGGGGGGTTGTGGGGCGATGCGACGTTCGAGCGGGCGCGGCTGTGGCGCGGGCGCGGGTTGCGGGCGGCGCTGCCGGGGATCTTCTCGCGCGGGGTGGTGGTATGTGCAGCGCTGACGTACCTGGCGCTGCTGCTGGTGCCGCACGAACTGTTCGGGTTTGTACGCGCGCGGCCGGGGTTCTGGGCGGTCGTGATGTGCCTGTATCCGCTGCTGAGTGCGTACCCGCAGTCGATCGTGTATCGGGCATTCGTCTTTCATCGGTATCGGTGTCTGGCCGGTGAGGGGGCGGGGATGGTGCTGCTGAGCGCGGCGGCGTTTGCGCTGGCGCACATTGTGCTGCGCAACGAAGTCGCGGTTTTGTGTACGTTCGTCGGCGGTCTGATTTTCGCGCGGACGTATCAGCGGACGGGGTCGCTGGTGGCGTCGTGGGTGGAGCACGCGCTGCTGGGGATGTACGTATTCACGATCGGGCTGGGGCGGTACTTCTACGCGGGGTCGGAGGTGGCGGCGCGGTGGTAGCGTTGTGGTCGCGGCGGGGGAGGAGGCGTGGATGGGTCGAGCGCGGGAGGCGGGCGCTTCGACCGCAGCGTCGGCGCGAAAACACCATAGCATTCGTGTGGACCGCCAGGTATGCTGAGAGAGGGTCGAACACATCGAACTGCCGGGCTGCGGGCTGCACCGGGCGGGTGAAATCGGGGAGTGCACATCATGACAAGCGGACGAGAGACGATTGTCTGGAGCGCGCTGGTCGTCCTTTGCGTGAGCGTCTGTCCGGCGTTTGCGGCGGATGTTGACGGTGACGGGGTGGACGACTCGGTTGATGTTTGCGTGAATACGCCGCCGGGGATTCTGGTCGATGCGGCCGGCCGGCCGCGGGGCGATCTCGATCTGGATTGCGACTGCGATCTGGATGATTTCGCGCTGTTTGCGGGCAGCTTTACGGGGCCGCTGGCGCCGCTGGTGGAGGATTGCGACGACGGGATCGACAACGACGGCGACACGCTGGTGGACTGCGAGGATGCGGCGGACTGTCCGTCGGGATCTGCGTGCGCGGACAACGCCGTGTGTACGCTGGGGGAGTGCCTGTGCGAGGGGACGTGGGACGACTGTGACGGCGCGCCGGCCAACGGCTGCGAGACGGACCTGCTGACGGACGTGAATCACTGCGGGCAGTGTTTCGATCCGTGCGTCAACGCCCACGGGCCGACGTTCTGCGGGAACGGTCAATGTAATCCGGTGTGCGTGGGGTTGTGGGGCGATTGCAACGGCAATCCGCGCGACGGCTGCGAGACGCCGCTGAGCACGCTGACAGACTGCGGAGGTTGCACGGTCGGCTGCGCGCTGCCGAACGCGAGCGAATCGTGCAGCACGGGGAACTGCCAGATCGTCGGGTGCGACAACGGATTCTGCAATCTGAACGGCGTGCATCCGGATGGTTGCGAGTTCGCCCTGGATACGAATCCGACCTGCGGGAGCGCGCAGGTTCTGCCACCCGTTGCAGGCGACGCGGGGGCGCAGAGCGTGATGGTACAGGAGCGTGGCGAGCAGTGGTTCCGAATCTTCGTTTCCGAGCAGGATAACAGCGGGGTGACGCCGCATGACCTGTGCCTGCGCGTGCAGTTGACCGTACCGAGCGGGACGAACTACGACCTGTTCGCGTATTGTGACGGGTGTACCGCCGTGGCCGCCTCGTCGACGAATGGGGGCAGTACGGCGGAGATGGTCATCGTGCGCTGGGAGGAGGAAACGAATGCGTTCGGCTTCCCCTCCGGCAGCGACTCGGGGCGGACGGTGTTCATTCGCGTCGTGTTTGCCAGCGGGGCGGTGTGCAGCGAGTACACGCTGACCGCGACCGGGAACCAGTGCGGCGGTCCGCTGACGTGCTCGGAGAGATGAGGCGCAGCGCCGACCACGGCAATCCGCTTGCGCGACTTTGCGTCGTGAAATGAACGGCAGCCTATTGCGGCGGGCGGCGTCGATTGATTCGGCGCGGCGGGGTTCGGTGCGCGCGTAGCGAGGGGTTCCAGGGACAGTCGGGGCAGGTCTGAGATCGGCGCGGGGGCCCAGCTTGAAGCGGAGCTGTTCCAGGGCAGCCTGATGCGGCCGCGCGGCCGGCCTGGAGGGGGTTACGGTAGAACCGTAAGGCCGGCCGGTCCGAGGTCATCGGGCCGTCGGCGCCCTGAAACGCTCCGTCGATCGCCCGCCATCAGCCCCGTCGACCGAGCGGTCGCGGGGGCGCGAGAGAATGACACCAGTCCTCAGCATCGGCCCGAGCGTGGTGTTACAAGCGGCGTGCCAGGCGCAGATGCGGTGGGCGCACGCCGCACCGTGTAGGAGCCCCGGCGCGCTGTGCGAAGTGGCACGCGCTGCGCGTCCACGCACGCACGGTAGCGGTGCGGGGTGCGTGCCGGACTGGTTGTCGGCCGCGCGAGGGCCCGGCGGACCGGGCCCGGCCTCAGAATGTCTTGACGGCCTCGACGCCGTGGGCCGTGCAGCGCATATCTCCTTTCCCGGGTGCGCCGAATGGGAAGTGCCACCAGGGGAAGGGCACGCCGGTACGCAAACCGGAATTATCGACACCCGGCACGAAGCAGGGATTGTCGGTGAGGAAGCCGGAGCCCGCGGGAAGGTTCTGGGCCCAGGGCACCGGACCCGGACACGGGTCGGGCGGCT
>CAZNDQ010000603.1:0-2718 GCA_964571825.1 uncultured Planctomycetales bacterium
GTGAGCGGGCTTGCGGAGTGGGCCGATTACAACCCCCAGCAGAAGCTCGCGCTCCGCCATCGCAATCGTCGAGTCGCGCAGCGCCCGCGGCGCCGCCTCCGCCGGCAGCGCCTGCACCCATTCGGCGGTGCGCCGCAGCTCGTCCAGGAGCTGCCGCAGCGACTCGTCTTTGGCCAGCAGCACCTCGACTTGCGCCCGCGCCTGGGCGTCCAACTCGTCGTCGAGGTAGGCGCTGAGCTGCTCTTCGATTTCTTGCCGGTTCTTCGCGTTCATACCCGTTCATTCCCGACGATGAGCGGCCGCAGCCGCTCCCGCAGCGCACAGCGCGCGCGATGCAGTCGCGACTTCACCGTCCCCGGCGCCACCTTGAGGATTTCCGCAATCTGCTGATAGTCGAAGCCCTCGATGTCGCGCAACACGATGATCGCCCGCTGGTCCGCCTCCAGCGCCTCCAGCGCCGCGACGACCTGCTGCTGCTGTTCATCCTGCTCAGCCCGCATCACCGGGTCTCCGTCGATCAGACCGCGCCCTCCCGCCGCGTTCGCCGAAAACGCAACCGCCTGACCGTCGCCGCCGCCCCCGGCCGCCAATCGAATCCGCGCCTCGGCCCGCCGCTGCCCGGCCCGCCGATGCGTCAGCGCCAGGTTCACCGCGATCCGATACAGCCAGGTGTAGAAACGGCTGTCGCGGCGGAACGACCCGATCGCCCCGAGCGCCTTGAGAAACGTCTCCTGGGCCAGGTCGCGCGCATCCTCGCGGTCGCCGACGATGCGCAGCAGCGTGTTGAACAGCCGGTCCTGGTGCCGTTCGATCAACTCGCCGAACGCCTCAAGATCGCCGTGCTGCAGGCGATCGACGAGGATCGCGTCCTCGAGCGGAACGGCCGGCCGCGTGCTCAACGTACGCTTCCTATCCGTTTTGACGCCGGGCGCAGACGGCGGTTCCCGAAAACCGCCGTGGGCGCCGGCGAGACAGGCGTCCCGTTCATTTATACAACCCGTGTTGCAGAGCGTCGACCGGCGGGGCACCTACCGCATGAACAGCCAGGTGAGCAGCAGGAAGATGGGGATGAGGATGCCCACAGAATAGATCATGTACCCGAAAAAGCTGGGCATTTTCACGCCCGACTGTTCGGCGATTGCCTTGACCATGAAGTTCGGGCCGTTGCCGATGTAGGTGTTCGCCCCCATGAAGACGGCACCGCAGGAAAGGGCAATCAGGTGCTTCGTGTCCAGACAGGAGCCGTCGAGCAGCTTCATCGCACCGGGCACGTCGCACTCGGTCAGCGTCTTGGCCGTCTCGAAGAAGACGACGTAGGTAGGCGCATTGTCGAGGAAGCTGGAGGGCAGGCCCGTCGCCCAAAAGAACCGGATCGGTGAGTTGCTGCCCAGTTCCGGCCCCTTGGCGTTGCGGATTTCGATCGGCACATGCATCGTGACGAAGATGCCGACGAACAGACACGCCACCTCGGTGATCGCAAAAAAGTCGAACTCATTCAGCAGTCGGACCTCCCGCGCGGTAAACGCCATCGAGATGCCCGCCAGCGCGAGCTGCACCAGCTCGCGCAGCCCGATCAGGTGCCCGACCACCGGCAGTTCCGCCGGCACGACCCAGCCCGTCCCCGGCACCTCCTTGCCCGGCACGAGCAGCGCCACCGCCGCGATCACGCCGAGCAGCAGCGGCAGGTTCAGCGCCAGTCCGCGGATCACCAGCGGCTGCCGGATTCGCTCGTCCAACGCAATCGCCTTTCGGGTTTCGTGTTTCCATGCGTATCGATCGAACGCGTAGTACACGACCAGCAGGATCGCGACGCAGACCGCCCACTCGGCGACGAGCTTGAACGTCCAGAAGAACGGTACGCCGCGCAAATACCCCAGGAACAGCGGCGGATCGCCGATGGGCAGGAGCAGCCCGCCGCAGTTGCTCACCGCGAAGATGAAAAAGATCACGGTGTGCACCTTGCGGTCGCGCTCGCGGTTGATCTGCAGCAGCGGGCGGATCAGCACCATCGACGCGCCGGTCGTGCCGATGAAGCTCGCCAGCCCCGCCCCGATACCGATGATCAGCGTGTTCGTCGCCGGGTGGGCCGGGATGTCCCCACGTAGATTGATGCCGCCGCTGATGGTGAACAGGCTGAACAGCAGCACAATAAACGGAACGTAGTCCGCGATGATGGCGTGGTTGAGGACCGCGAGCACGGTGGGCAAGCCCGGCCCGGCCGCGTGGTCGCCGTGGCCGAAGCCGCTCCCCCGCAGCAGGTAGTACAGCAGCGTCACCGCCGCAAGCGACAACGCCACGATCAGCTTGTTGCCGTTGCGGTGCCACCAGTGCTCGGTCCTGTGGATCAGCGGGAGGATCGCGATGCACAGCAGCAGCGCCACAAACGGCAGCGTCCAGACCAGGTGCGGCGCATCGTGGTGTTGCGCGGCATGGGCATCGTGCCCGGCATCCGCGCTCCTCGCGCCGTGCGCCGCGGGCTGTTCTCCGTGCGGCGGCGGCTCCTCCGCGCGCACGACGCTGGCCGCGGCGACGCCGAACGCCCCCAGCATCAGGCAGAGCAAGAGCGACACCCGACGCGCACTACCCATTCCTGTTTGCATCTGCACGGGTCCTTCCGGTGCGCTGCGCCGCCCGGTTGACCGCGACTCGAGCGCGCAGCATCTCCCTCGATTTATCGGCCAGCCGGCACGAAAAGTCCACTACGCGCCAGGTTCTATC
>CAZNDQ010000604.1:0-2717 GCA_964571825.1 uncultured Planctomycetales bacterium
CCGCTGTATACAACCGGGTGCCTGCATCGCCCTGTCGAGCGAGTCTTCGCTGTCTCCGTACGGCGTCGACCGTGTAGAGCGCCAGCGCCTTCCAGATGCAGGCAAAGGCAACGGCGTGCGCAGCAGTGAAGCGCTCGCCGAAGAGCGTCACCGCGAGCAGGAATTGCCCGCTGGGCGCGATGTACTGGAGGAGCCCGACGGTCGAAAGGCGGAGGCGCCGGGCCGCGTGGGCAAACCAGACGAGCGGGATGGCGGTGACGGCGCCGGCGAGACAGAGCAGCACGTCCGTCCGCCACGAGACGTTGCCGAAGGAGAGTGTCCCCGCGCGTCCCTGCCAGGCGAGATATGCCAGCGCGGCCGGCAGGAGCAGCGCCGTCTCGACGGTCAGACCGGACATCGCGTCGACGCGCGCCGTCTTGCGCAGCAGGCCGTAGAAACCGAAGCTCAGCGCGAGAATCAGCGCGATCGCCGGGACCTGGCGGTGGTAAGCCGTGAGATAAACGACCCCCGCCGCTGCCAGAATCACGCTCACCGTCTGCACGCGGTTCAGCCGTTCGCGGAGAAAGATCATCCCCAGGAGCACGTTCACCAGCGGGTTGATGTAATAGCCAAGGCTCGCCTGGAGGACCTGGTTGCGGCCGACGGCATAGATAAACGTAAACCAGTTGATGGCGATGAGGCCGGTGGTGGCGGCCAGCGTGAGCGCGGTGCGGCGCGAGCGCAGCGCGGTGAGTGCGTCGCCCAGCCGCCGCCGCAGGGCCAGCATGACGCCGAGCATGGCGACGGACCAGACGATGCGGTGCGCCAGCACTTCGAGCGGCGCGACGCTGGCGACGGCGCGGAAATAGACGGCGACGCCGCCCCACCAGAGGTAGGCGGCCAGACCGTAGTACAGTCCGACGCGCACCTCGTGGTGCGCGCGGTCCGCGGCAGTCCGGCCCGCTCCCGATTGCGACGCGGCGATCGCCGCCGGCTCGGAGCAGTCAGGCGAGTTCGTGCTCATCCGCACTACCTGAATCGAGGTTGGCGTTTTCGGCGCCGCAGCCGCGTTCCGGCCGCCCGGCTCGGCGCGCACATCCCGCATCCGGCCCGTCGAAGGTCAATTCAGCTTCGCACGAACGATTCAGTCGAGCTTGAGCCGGCCCCGAGTGTACGCCTCGAAGTCTTCCTTGAGCGCGCGCGTGATGGGGCCGCGTTTTCCCGTGCCGATGCGGCGGTGGTCGATCTCCGTCACGGAGATGATCTCGGCGGCCGTGCCCGTGAGGAACACCTCGTCGGCGATCCAGAGGTCATAGCGGATCAGCGTCTGCTCGGTCACCGTGTGGCCGCGGCGGCGTGCCAGCTTGATGACGAGATTGCGGGTGATGCCCTCGAGAATGCCGGCGCTCGTCGGCGGGGTGTAGAGCTGGCCGTCGCGCACGACGAAGAGGTTGTCACCCGTGCCTTCGGAGACGCAGCCCTCGTGATTAAGCATGATGCATTCGTCGACGCCGGCGTGGATGGCTTCGAGCTTGGCGAGGATGTTGTTGAGATAGTTGAGCGTCTTAATTCGCGGCGAGAGGGAGTTGGGGTGATTGCGGATCGTCGCCGCGGTGATCGCGCGCAGGCCGATCTCATAGCGGTCGGGCGGGTAGAGCGCGATCTTGCCGGCAATGATGATGATGTTCGGCTGGTCGGTGTGGACGGGGCTGATGCCGAGGCTGCCGACGCCGCGCGTGGCAAGCAGGCGGATGTAGCCGTCGCCGATGTTGTTGGCGCGGAGCGTCTCGTACATTCTCTGGCTAAGCTCCTCGGGGGTAATCGGCAACTTGAGGCAGATCGCGTGCGCCGACTCGTAGAAGCGCTTGATGTGCGCCTGTTCCTCGAAGATCCTGCCGTCATAGACGCGGATGCCCTCGAAAATGCCGTCGCCGTAGAGCAGCGCGTGGTCGAAGACGCTGACGTTGGCCTCGCGTGCGGGCACCAGTCGCCCGTCGATGAAGACCTTCATCTCGGGATTCGGCGCGAACTTGTTCTCTGGCATCTGGCTCGCTCCTGTGTTGCGGCCGGTGATCTGCCGCCCCTGCCCTCCCGCGCGATGTCGCCCCGACCTGACGGAGCGAAACCGGCGCTGCGCCCGGGGACGGATATCCGCCGGGACGACCCAGGGTCGTCTGGGTTGACTGCTCCTATTTCCAGATTCTACAACACCTTGCACGCGGGAACAACGCGAATCCGCGCGACATGCACCCTGGCGCCCGGCCGGCTTCGCGCTGCCGATCACTCGTGCACTGTTCGTACGCCTTCGGCCGAGCCGCGTTCGCCCTTGGCGCGGTTTCGGCCCGGCCGCGCGCCGGTCAATCTGTCATGCGTGTGGCAATAACCATGCCAGTCTGACAGGCCTGTCCGAGCCCCGGTCGCGCAGTGCTTCCATAACAGTTTGATTTGTAATAGGTTAGGAGAGGCGTCCGATATCAAGCGGCTGGCACAACGATTGCTGAAATCGGGTCGCGGGCAGTGCGGAACTGCTTCGCAGCGCAGGAGTTGTGAAGATGTCCAAAATCATCGGGATCGACCTGGGAACAACGAATTCGGTGGTCGCCGTCATGGAAGGCGGTCAGCCTAAGGTGCTGACCAACGCCCACGGCTCGCGGCTGACGCCGTCGGTGGTCGCGTTCACCGACTAGGGAGATCGGCTGGTGGGGCACACGGCGCGGCACCAGCAGGTCACCAACCCG
>CAZNDQ010000605.1:0-2715 GCA_964571825.1 uncultured Planctomycetales bacterium
GCGCCAGCGTGCTCAGCGACGAGGACATCCAGGCCGAGATCGATGCCGCGCGCCGCGAGCGCCGCGGGTCGCCGGCCACCCGACAGTCCGCCGCAGCGCCGCAACCGCCGGTGGCCGCCGAACCCGCGCCGAAGTAACGTGCGCGCCGTCGTTGACACCAAGGTGCTGGTGTCGGGGTTGCTGGGCGCCGACAGCCCGTCTTCGCAGGTGGTGACGGCCATCGCGACCGACCGGATCCGGTCATCTGCGCCGAAGTCCTCGCCGAGTACCGTGACGTCCTGGCAGGTCCCCGGCTGCGCATCCGGCCCGATCGCGCGGCCGAACTGCTGAAGCTGATCGAGCAGACCGCCGACTGGGTGACCGTACCGGCCTTCGCGGGCCAGCCGCCGCTGCCCGCTCCAGACGACTGGGGCTTCTTCGCGGCCGCCCGGGTGGCGGCGTGCCCGCTGATCACGGGGAACGTGCGGCACTTCCCTGCGGACCTGTGCGTACGGGTGATGACGGCGATGGAGTGGGTGGGGCGATATAGGCGGGGAAGGCGGCCGGCGCCTTGCCGAGCATGAAAAAATCTCGTCCAGCGCGACTTTGAAAGAGAGAACTTCCGCTCCGTACGAAAAATCGGTGCCGCCTGTGATCGGCTACGAGTACCCGCTGTCATGCGATCCGCTGCGCATGCCGCCGCTGGGCCGGCCGGCTCAGGTGCGGCCGGTCACGCGCGTCGAGCGCATGCCCGACCTGCTGGCCGTGCCGCGACACGTGGCGCCCGCGGCGGGCAATGCCCGCATGATGCATTTGAGTACGGGTACGGATGACCACGTTCCCTCATTCTGTCGTGCCTGTAACGTTCTGGATCAGGCTCAGTTTCTGAGCCTAGCCTGGTATAGATTCGGCAAATGACCAGCCATCATGTACCGCCCCTGATCGACGACAACGTCCTTGAGGAGGATTGGGCGCACGCACCGCCGCGAGGTGCCGCAGAACAGCTTGCGCCGCATTTTCTCGACGAGCATCTTCGAGCCGTTGGCGCGCTCGCCGAGAGCTTCGCTCCGAACGGCGCCGCCGACCTGTGCCGACTCGCGGGTCTCTGGCACGACCTCGGCAAGCGACGGCCTGGTTTCCAGAAGTACATTCGTGCAGCAGGCGGATCTGATGCGCACATCGAACGCATCCAGGACCACCGGAAGACCCATTCGGCTGCTGGCGCCCTTTGGGCCGAGCGCCACCTGACGAACACCTTCGGCGCACGCGGCCAACTCGCAAGTCGCGTTCTCCAGTATGTGATCGCAGGCCATCATGCAGGGCTGGACGACTGGGAGGGTGCGCTCGCGAGGCGATTGAGCAGCCCGGAAGCAAGAGACGAATTCGAGGAATCCATCGCCAGGGATTGGCCCGCCGATCTGTTGAGCGGCGGCAACCCGGAGATCGATCTCCGGTCGACACCGATCCAGCGTGACGAGCGAGACACCCCAGGACGCTTCGCCCTTTGGACCCGGATGGTCTTCTCCGCGCTTGTAGACGCGGACTTTCTCGACACCGAGGCGTACATGGATGCAGAAAGGTCGAGACAGCGTGCCTCGGCCCGCACCCACGACCTCTCCCTTTTGCGGGATGAACTCAACGCACACCTCGACCGGCTCGCCGGACGGGCAACGGAGAGTTCCGTCAACCGGGTCAGGACCAGCGTCCTCCTCGAATGCCGCAAGAAGGCTGCTCTCCCCCCCGGAATTTTCAGCCTCACCGTGCCAACCGGCGGCGGCAAGACGCTTTCAAGCCTGGCGTTCGCCCTCGAACACGGGGTGCAGCACGGCAAGCGGCGCGTCATCTACGCGATTCCCTACACAAGCATCATCGAGCAGACAGCCGACGTATTCCGCAGTGCGTTCGCAGGGCTGCCGGGCGATCCGGTGCTCGAGCATCACAGTAACGCAGAGAGCGACCCCGAGAACGAAACACCGCGGTCGCGACTGGCCTCCGAGAACTGGGACGCGCCGCTGATCGTCACCACCAACGTGCAATTCTTCGAGAGCCTGTTCGCAAGGAGAACCTCCCGCTGCAGGAAGCTGCACAACATTGTCAACAGCGTCGTCGTGCTCGACGAAGCACAGCTGTTGCCGGTCGAGTACCTGCAGCCGATCGTCGATGTCCTGCGATACCTGGCCCAGGATCACGGAGTCACGATACTGCTCTGCACTGCAACGCAGCCGGGCTTGAGTGGGAGCGGACAAAGCGTTCCAGGCCGTGGCCTGCGGCGCAGCCTGGGAGCCGTCACCGAGATCGTCGACGACGTGCCCCGCCTCTACGAGGCGCTTGCGCGGGTCCGTGTCCGGCTCCCGGCCTCGCTCGAGACACCCCGAGACTGGAGTGATATCGCGGACGAGGTTTCGGGACACCCCGCGTCCCTTTCGATCGTCAGCCGACGCGCCGACGCTTCGACTCTCTACGTCCTCGTCCGGGAACGCGCCGGCGGCGACACAGGCTGCTGGCACCTGTCCGGCCTGATGTGCCCGCAGCACCGCAGCGACACCATCGCATCGATAAAGGCCGGTCTGAACGCCCGTCGTCTCGCGATCGAGCGCGGCACGGAGCCGCCTCCAGTCCGCGTCGTATCGACCCAGCTCGTCGAGGCTGGCGTCGACTTAGATTTTCCGGTCGTCTACCGTGCGCTGGCCGGGCTCGACTCCGTCGCGCAAGCTGCAGGGCGGTGTAACCGGGAGG
>CAZNDQ010000606.1:0-2708 GCA_964571825.1 uncultured Planctomycetales bacterium
GTCAGCGCCGTATCGTAGTCGCGCACGGCCTGGTCCGTGAAAAACACCGTCAGCAGCGAGCCGAAGCCGTTGATCTGTACGGGTACGGCGGCGTCACGGGCGGCTTCGGCGAGCCCGGCGGCGAGCTCGGCGCCACGGGCAGAGAGGTGTTTGTAGAGCTTCGGCGTCAGCGCTTCGAGGCACCACAGCCCGGCCGTCATCGCGAGCGGATTGCCCGAGAGCGTCCCCGCCTGGTAAACGGGCCCGGCCGGCGCAACCAGCTCCATTAGGTCCCGTCGTCCCCCATACGCGCCCACTGGCAGGCCGCCGCCGATGATCTTGCCGAGGCAGGTGAGATCGGGGCGGACGCCGAACACCTTCTGCGCGCCCCCCGGCGACGCACGAAATCCCGAGATCACCTCGTCGAACACGAGCAGCGCGCCTTCGCGATCGCAGAGGCGGCGCAGCCCTTCGAGGAAGCCTGGCTGCGGCAGGACGAGCCCCATGTTCCCGGCGATCGGCTCAACGAAGATCGCCGCGACCTCCCCCTTGTTGGCGGCCAGCACTTCCTCGACCGAGTTGAGATCGTTGTAGCGCGCGAGAAGGGTGTCCCGTGCCGCCGCCGCAGACACGCCAGGACTCGTCGGCACGCCGAGCGTGGTGGCGCCCGAGCCCGCCTTCGCGAGGAAGGCGTCGGCGTGCCCGTGGTAGCAGCCCTCGAACTTGATGATGCGATCGCGCTTCGTCGCGGCGCGCGCGACACGCGCGGCGCTCATCGCCGCTTCGGTGCCGGAGCTGACGAACCGCACCCGTTCCATCGACGGCATCAGCATCGCGACGCGCTGCGCAAGCCGCGTCTCGAGCTCCGTCGGCGCGCCGAAGCTCGTCCCGCGCGCGGCGGCGCCGATGAGCGCCTTCAGCAGCCCCTTCGGGGCGTGCCCGTGGATGAGCGGGCCCCACGACATCACGTAGTCGATGTAGCGATGGCCGTCGGCGTCTTCGATCTCGGCCCCGCTGCCGCGGACCATGAACAGCGGCGACGCGCCGACAGACTTGAAGGCGCGGACCGGGCTGTCCACGCCCCCTGGCAGGATGCGCGAGGCAGCGGCGAACAGCTTTTCGGACGTCGGATACCGTGAACGTTTGCGGCGGAGCAGCATCTCCGCACGATAGCAGAAATCCGCAGCGGGAGGCGTTTCCAACGGGATCACCGATCCTCCGGCTGCGCCGGCCGGGGACGGTGGTCTGCCCGCAATCTTGTGGCATCATTGGCCGCCATGAACGGTGTGGTCGCCGCATCGGTCCACAACGTCGTCACCCCTGACGACGTCCCCCGTATTGGACCGGAGGAAGATGTCTCGCTGGAGGTGATGCGGGATCTCCATGCGGACGCCATCCGGCTGCACAGATCGGAGCTGTCGTTCATTCTCCCGTCCGCAGTCCTGGCGCTGGCAGTTAGCGCAGCCATTGCTGTTGCGCCGCGACAACTCTGGGTCCTGGCGCTTTATGTTGCGCCTGTCATGTTGCGGGTATGCCAGTGGGGCGTGGAATGGTGGCGGCTTCGTGCCACGGATCCCGTCGCGCACTTCCAACGCGAGCGCCGGGTCGAAGCTGAGAAGGTCGCCGGGGTCAAGGATATCGAGGCGCGCACGGGCGGCCGGCGGCCGGCGGCGACGCAGACGCTGATAGCTGGCCTCGGCACCATCGCCGCGATCCAGTTCCTGTTTGTGAGCCTCGAAGCGGCTGTGAATGCGGCAGGCCTCGTGAAAGCCGCCGCCTGGGCCGGCGAGTGGTGGCGGCTCCTCACCGCGTCCTATCTGCACGGGAACCTCCCTCACGTAATCGGCAACGTCGGAGCACTGGGCATCCTTGGCCGCGTAATCGAGACGTACGATCGCCGATTGCGCGTCGTACTCGTGTACTTGGCCGGTGTCCTCGGAGGAAGCCTCTTCAGCCTGCTTCTCACGCCAGGCACCGGAGTCGGGTCCTCCGGAGGTGTCCTCGGCCTCGCTGGTTACCTGCTGGTTCTGACGTCCCGCTGCCCGGCCGATGGGCTCCGCTGGTTCCGCACCAACCTGCTCGCAATGCTCGCCGGCGTCGCGGTGCTAGGCGCGGTCGGCTTCTCGTTCATCGACAACTCCGCGCACCTGGGCGGCGCGCTCGCGGGACTGTTCGTAGGCATCGTCGCTGCGCCCCGAGACGTCATCGATCACAAACAGAGCGATGCTCAGGAGGTCGATGTCATCGGGTGGACGGCTGCCTCGATCCTCCTTGCCGGCGGGCTGTTCACAGTCTGGCGGCTCCTCGCCTGACCGGACCGCGCGCCGCGCCGGCCGAGGTGATTTGTCTCCGAAGAGAGGACGCATGAGTTCACGGATTGCACGCGTTGCGAGCCTGGCTGTCGTCGCGGCCGTCGCCTTCGCCGGCGGCTACATCGCCGGACACCGGACGACGTTCGCGCAGGGCATCCAGATGCTGGCTACGGAGACGCAGGGCAACCTCGCGCAGCGGCTCGAGACGCTCGCGCGGATCCGCACAGGCGACGTGGACGGCGCGATCGCCATCCTGGAGGAAGCTGTCGACACGGCGACGCTGACGCTTCCCCAGGGGCGCTCGTGGGAGGAGCTGGATCCCGGCATGCAGCTCGTGCTCCAGATCGCCAAGGCCTACCGCACGCAACACCCATCGTCCGCCGCGCCGGAGCTCGCCGCGCTCTTCGAGGGGATTCC
>CAZNDQ010000607.1:0-2702 GCA_964571825.1 uncultured Planctomycetales bacterium
GGCGAATCCCATCTCAGTCCTTTCCGGGCGGGCAGCGAACCGCGGACAGAAAGCCGTGCGCAAAAACACCGCCGTCCGCCGGAGGGTGGACCGGCGGACGGCGGTCGGAGAAAGAACGTCTGCTTCGACGGCCGAATGTATCACTGCTTTGAACGTCGTCAACAAAAAAATCTACGGGAAAGTGCGGGATTTCGTTCGGCAGGACTCGCGACGCCGACACCCAGCGGACAACTCCCCCCGTTCGTTCACCTCGATGTAAAGATCGTCAAGATTCGGCCCGTTCGCGCAGAAAGTGCGCGTGCCACACAGCCGGATTGGGGCAGCGTCTGCGAACAGCGCTGCCTAGTTCATGGACGATGCGGCGGACGCGGCCGTGCCGCCGCCCGAGGCAGCGTCACCCTCCGAGACGTCTGCCGCCGCGGTCCGCGCGGCCGGCGCGCCGCTCAGGCCCCGCGCCATCGCCAAGTCGGTGGCCACGCCGGGTTCGGCCGGACTCAACCCATATGCCCGTTCAAGCGCCACCGCCGCGTCGCCGTACCGCTCGACACGGATGAAGAATCGCCCCAGCTCCGCGTGAGCAAGCGGATTGGACGGTTCGACGGCGATTGCCTGCCGATAGGTGACCAGGGCGCGGTCGAAGTCGCCGCGCAGCTCGTACTCCCGCGCGACTTTGGCGAGTTGGCCGACCGTGCGCCCGGCGTTGTTCTTCGCCCAGAGGTTTTGTTTGAGCGCCTCGTCATACTGCCCCTTGAGCCGGAGCGCATCGGCCTTTTCGCGCAGCGCAGCCGAGTAACCCGGATAGGCCTCGATCGCCTGATCGTAATACTGCACGGCCTCGTCGAGGTGGCGCATGGCAGAAAGGTATTCGCCGTTGGCGTAGTCGCGCTCGGCCCAGTTCCGTGCGCAGCGGGCGAGGTAGTACGCGGCTTCCTGCTTTTCGGGGTCGCGTTCGAGGGCGGAGCGGAAGCAGCCGGCCGCGTTCTGATAGTGGCCGAGGCGATACTCCCGCAGCCCCTCTTCGTAGAATCTCTTGGCGCTGGGCATGCAACCGGCAACCAGAACCACCCACAGACTGGCGAGGACGGTCAGGCGCAGATACATTGTCATTCCTCCGTGAAACCTGCAGCGTCAAGCTGGGATGATATCACTGGTGTCAGGCCGTCGCAATCGGAAATTATCGGCCGTGCCACAGCTACAGGACAGCGTCGATCCGCCCCGCCGATTCGTCGTCCAGCACCACCGACTCCGCGCCGACGAGCATTGGGACCTCATGCTCGAGGCCGGCGAGGTGCTGTGGACCTGGCGGCTGTTGGCCCCGCCGCTCTCGGCCCGGGACGGGCCGGTGGCCGCGATACGGATCGGCGACCACCGCCCTCGGTACCTGACCTACGAGGGCCCGCTCAGCGGCGATCGCGGCTCGGTGCGGATCGTGGACCACGGCACCTACGAACTCCTCCAGTATTCATCGGAATCCCTGCGGCTGAAGGTACAGGGGAACGTGCTGGCGGGCCCGTATCGCTTGAGTCGATCCGGTCCGGAGCCTACGGCTTGGGTGCTCTCGCCCGAGGCCACCGGCCTCTAGCTGAGCGGCTCGATGCGCAGGCGGATTGCCGAACCCCGCATTTCGAGTTCCAGGATGCGGAACCAACGCTCGCCGTTGCGCCAGAAAAAGCGATTCTCGACCTCCAGCCCGTCGAGCGCCGCCCGAAACGAGTCGATCCACGCCGGCTCCCTGGCGCCGGCGGCCGCGCCCGCCGGCGAAAGCCGGGCCAGCACCGCATCGACCGCCGCCAGCGGTACGCGCAGCGCTCCGGTGCGGAGGGCGACCAACCGGACGCGCACGGTGCGCGGGTCGAATTGCAGTTCCCACTCCAGACCGACGATCGTGCGCACGCCGGAATGCCGCACCATCCCGGCCGCTGTGATCCGCCCCTCGGCGAAGCGGACCATCGGTGCCTCGAGCACTTCCGTCAGCGCCGAACGCAGGTCGGGCAACAGCTCGCCCCCGACGACCAGCCAGTCGTTGACCTGACGTTGGTCGAGCACGAGGTGAAACGCCCGGTCACGCATCAGCCCCGCGCTCATCGCGTTGAAGACGCGCTCCATGTCGTCACGCACGCGCTGATGCTCGGCGGCGTCGACCACCGGCGGCGCATACCAGCGCGGCACGTGATGCACCGCCAGCCAGGCGGCGGCCAGCAGCAGCGGAACCACGATCACGACCGCGAGCAGGGTTCGCAGCAGCGTGCGACGGAAGCGGCGTCGGTGTGTGCGGTCGCGTGGAGAGTGCATTTCGCCCCGCTTCGTTCGCTGCGACGAAACCGGCTCGCCCGGGATCGGCGGCCGACGGACATGGCGTCAGCGCGGCATCGACTGATTTGACCCCGGCTGCGCCAAACTCCTAGAATCAGCGATGCGTCGTCGTGCGATATAGCGAACCCCCCGATGCTGCACAAGGCTTTCTCACTTCTGATTGTCAGCGCCTGGCTG
Organism: uncultured Planctomycetales bacterium; assembly: GCA_964571825.1. Taxonomy (GTDB): domain Bacteria; phylum Planctomycetota; class Phycisphaerae; order UBA1845; genus CAZNDQ01. The sequence continues at coordinate 2,491 of CAZNDQ010000607.1, forward strand.
CTCGGCATGGGGCTGCTCTTCGCCCGCGACATCCTTCCAGCCTGGACGGCGCAGGACCTGCCGCTGCTGGTCGACGAGGCGGTCGTGAACCGCATCGGCGGGCAGTTGCAGGCCGGTGTGTTTGCCGCATCGGGCCGCCGGATCGGTACAAGCTGGACCGAGATCGTCGTGCTGCACGACACCACGGTCGACCGCACGACCGACGGCAGCGG
>CAZNDQ010000608.1:0-2702 GCA_964571825.1 uncultured Planctomycetales bacterium
GTCGAAGAACAACTGCGTGATGATAAAGTCGGCCCCGGCGTCCACCTTGCGCTTCAGATTCGCCAGGTCCTGCCGCATCCCCGGCGCCTCGGGATGCTTCTCCGGGTATCCGGCGACACCGAGACAAAACGAGTGGCGTGAGCGGATGAACTCGACCAGCTCGTTCGCATGCGCGAACCCGCCGGCGACCGGCTCGAACCGGTCCTCGCCCTGCGGCGGATCGCCACGCAGCGCCAGCACGTTTTCGATCCCCGCGGCCGCAAGTTCGTCCAATACGGCCGCGATCTCGTCGCGCGTCGCCCCGACGCACGTGAGATGGGCCATGCTCTCAATGCCGATCTCGCGCCGGATACGCTCAACGAGCTGCACCGTCTTGGCGCGGGTGCCCCCGCCCGCGCCGTATGTGACGGAGACAAAGGTCGGCGCCAGCGGCTTGAGCGCGCGAATCGTGTGGTAGAGATTGTCGAATCCGTCGTCGCTGCGCGGCGGAAAAAACTCGAACGAAGACGTAGGAGGCGACTCGCGCAGTGCATCAATAATCTTCATGCATCGCCTCTGCCTACACGTCCGGGCAATTCCGGAGCAGCCGCACCTCGGCGTGGCGCGGCCCCCATCCCCGACAATCGCCCCTATCCCCTTGTCGGAGCGGGGATTCTAACGCGGCACGACCGAAAATGCACCGCACCGGATGCCGGCTTCAACGCGGGTGAATCGCCCGATCGGCGATTCCGCTTGAATCGGGTCGCCGCAAATCCGTACCATGAGATTGGGGCACGGTGCAACAACCCGGCCGAGCGCCGGCCGGAGTCCGGGGGTTAATATCCAACATCGCGCCACCATGGCCGCCTGCAACCGGCTCGCATCACACCCGCCGCGAACGATTCCCGTTCGGCGTGGCCGGCTTGCCCTCATCCTCTTCGTCGCGCACCTCGGCGGGCCCGTCGGTCTGGCGCAGACTCCATACTTCGTCTTCCCCGCCGAAGCAGCGGGCGACCGCTTTGGTCGTAGCGTCGGCGCGGCCGGTGACGTAAACATGGACGGCGTGCCGGACATCGTCGTCGGCGCGTGGTTTGCCAACGGCGCTGCGGTCGACTCCGGAAAGGCATACGTGTATTCCGGTCTGGATGGATCACTGCTCCTCGAAGTGAGCGGCGAGGACGTCAGCGACCACCTGGGTTACAGCGTCTCCGGCGCCGGCGACGTGAACATGGACGGATACGCCGACGTAATCGCCGGTGCCCATTTCAGCGACGCAGGGGGATTCGATGCCGGGCGGGCCTATGTCGTCTCCGGCTTCAACAACTCGCTGCTCCACGTCTTTACCGGGACAAACATTCTCGACGCGCTGGGCGAATCGGTGAGCGGCGCGGGAGACGTCGACGGCGACCAGTACGATGATGTGATCGTCGGCGCGGCCGGCGAGGACTCGCTGGGTTCGGGCGCCGGCGGGGCGTACGTCTATTCGGGGCGGACGGGCAAGACGTTGCAGACGATCTTCGGCGAGGCGGCCGGTGACCGCTGCGGAACGAGCGTCCGCGACGCCGGCGACGTGGACATGGACGGCCGGCCGGACCTGATCGTCGGTTCGCCGGGCCGCGACGGCGGCCGCGGACGGGCCCGCGTGTTCAGCGGGGCAACGGGCGCCGTGCTCCATGTATTCGACGGCGACGCCGGCGGAGACGAGTTCGGCTTCGCGGTGGGCGGTGCGGGCGACGTGGACGCCGATGGGTTCGCTGATGTGATCGTTGGTGCGCCGTTTCACGCCGGTGTCGGCGCGGCTTCGGGCAGGGCGTACGTGTTCAGCGGCCGTACGGGCGACCTGCTCTTCGCGCAGGAGGGCGGCGCGGCCGAGGATTGGCTGGGCTATGCGGTCGCCGGCGCCGGCGACGTCGACGGCGACGGGTATGCCGACTTGGTCATCGGGATTCGCAACGGCGACTGCGGCGGGCTGAACTCCGGTTGCGCACGGGTCGTGTCGGGGCGGTCGGCCGAGGTGATGTATGCCCTGAGCGGAGAGGCGGGCGGGAATGCGTTCGGCGCCGCGGTAGACGGCGTGGGCGACGTGAACGGTGACGGCTTCGCCGATTTTGCGGTGGGGGCCTATCTGAACGGGGCGGTTGGCTCGCTGGCCGGGCGGGCGTACGTGTTCGCCCCCGGGCCGCGCTGCCGCTGCGGCGATCTGAACGGCAGCGGCGTGGTCGAACTGGGCGACTTCGCCACGTTTGCCACGTGCTTCGGCTCGAGCGTCGCGTCGCCGGGCCCGGGCTGCAGCAGCGCCCAAGCCGATTGTGCGGATTTCGACGGCAGCGGGCAGGTCGACCTGAACGACTTCGCCACCTTGGCGGCCGTCTTCGGCGGGCCGCCCGACAACGGCAGTTGCAGCTATTGAGGATTCGCCAGGCGTTTGCACTGTCCCATCGGGTTGGGGCGGGTAGAATAAGAGGTATGGTCGCGGCGGTGGTAAATGATCGGGGCTCGATTCTCGAAGGCTACGGCTACGACGCCTACGGCAAAATGTGGGGGACGAGTTTTCTGGCGGGGGACTTCAACGCCGACGGGCTGGTCAACCTGACGGACTTCTCCACCTTTTCCAGCGGTATGGGCGATCCGACGAACAACCCGGCGACGGACCTGACGGGCGACTGGATTACGGACGGCACCGACTTTGCGACGTTCAGCGCCAACCTCGGCTACCCGGCCGC
>CAZNDQ010000609.1:0-2689 GCA_964571825.1 uncultured Planctomycetales bacterium
CCACGTCGATCATCTGGAAGCGTCCGTCCGAATAGCCCGGCGGTGGCACCATGCGCGGTGGCGGCGACGGATCCCAGCCGACCGTATCGACGGTCTGGCCATCCGCACCGAACAGCACACGCGGCGTCGGCATGCTGTCGCCTTCCGCGACATCCGATGGCGTACCGGTTCGGTTGTAGGTGATCAGGCCCATCTCGCCGATGAAGCGTCCGTCCGGCCGGAGCCGTGTGGGCAGTACGTAGCCATGGCCGCCCGGCGTCGCGACGAGTACATCCGCCGCGCGCGTGGCCGAGAGCACGGTCCCGTCCCGCGAGAACAGCGTGATGCGACGATTGAATCCTTCGACCACCCACACGGTGTCACCCACGACACCGAACTGGGACACGCCCTGGAATTCGCCCGGTCCCTCACCCGGCCCGCCGAACCGCCGCAGCAGCTCACCCTCCGGCGAGTAGACACGGATCTGCGAGTCCATACCCTCGAAGACATAGAGGTTACCGTCCCGATCCACGTCGGCCATGTGAGGCCGCGAGAAGCCGACATCCGGATCGTCCACGCTCCCGAGCCGCAGTCCCGGTTCCGCTGCGAGCGGCGGCGCGGAGTCCAGATCGAGCTCGTCACGTGCGGCAACGGAGTCGCATGCTGCGATGGCCGCGACCGAGAGCAGGAAAAGCAGGGAGCGCATGGCAGCTTGCCGTTGGGGAATTCACAGGCGCGAGATCATCGAATCATGCGCAGTGCCCGGGATTACGTCAAATATGCAACTGAGGCTGCGCGAAATGTGTCAGGATCCGACAATTCGATATCGCACGATCCATGGCACGTCCATGTCATCGAGCTCTTTCGCCCAGAACACGTCTCCTCGGCTCCAGAGCACGGTTGACCCCGGGGGAAGCTTGATTATGCCACGTGGAACGCCCTCAATATCCAGGAGCACCCAGCGAGCAGGCGCCCCTTCAGGATCGACGCGCAGCATCCAGACCCGCTCGTCCTGATCGAGCCACGGGTACTGTATGGGCGCCCGGGAGCGTGGGAACTGCATCTTCGCGCGGATTGCAGCCGTGGCGGCTGGATCGGCCTGGCCGCTTGCGCCGCCCACCGGCGCCATCTGCGGTGTCACGCCGACTGCGGCACGTGCCGCGATCGAATCGAGGTCCGCCGATGTGTACGCCGTCGGTGTGTAGGTCAACCGGCGCTGGTAGATCGTATCACCGGCTGAGCTCACACGCGTGACCACGATCTCGCCTCGATCGACAGGGTCGCTCATAGGCGGCTCCACCATAATCAAGCCGTCTGCAATGCGGAACCGATGGGGTGGCGCCGGAACCTGGTCAGGAACCAGGTATCGACGCATGCCGACTTCGACAAACTCGAAGCGCGGTTCCGGCCAGCCGCGCGGCGGTATGAATTGCGGGCGCGGCGAAGGATCCCATCCCACGGTGTCGACCACGCTTCCGTCCGCCGCAAACAGCACGCGCGGCACCGGCATGAAATCGCCCTCGGCAAGGCCAGATGCGCCACGCCGCCCCGCCACGCGTCCAAGCTCACCCAAAAAGAGTCCATCCTCCCGTCGCACCCGCGGAACCATGTAGCCCCAGCCGTAGGTCAGCGGCACGCGTACCTCTGCGAACCGCCCCGTCGACAAGACGTCACCTTCAAGGATCAACAGCGTGATTCGCTGCGCCCAGTTATCGACCACCCATACGGTATCACCCGCGACACCGAACACGGACACGTCGTTGAACTCACCCGGACCATCCCCCTGCCCACCAAAGCGACGAATCAGTTCGCCAGCCGGTGAGTACACGCGGAACTCCCCGTCCAGTCCCTCGAACACGTACAGATTGTCGTCACGATCGACTGCCACCGCACCCGGCCGCGAGAAACCGACGCCGGGGTCATCGACACTTCCCAGCCGCAGTTCCGGCTGGATCGCCAGCACGGACACGCCGTCGAGGTCCATCGGATCGCGTGCCGGTGCACCTTCACACGCCGAAATCGCGATCAGCAGCAGAAGCGGGAACACGTTTCGCACGCAGCCCTCACAAAAGACAAACAACTAGAATTATAGTAGATTACGGCGCGGGTACGGGTGAGTCAAGAAGAATGGCCAGGGACTATCAGCAGTCCGCGAGCGCGACCGCCTCAGTCACACGCCGTGCGATCCAGCTCGCCAGCGCCTCGTGCGGCAGCAGCCCCTCGCCGTCGTAGCGGATGGGCAGCCCGGCCAGGTCGGCGGGGAGCTTGTGCGTGGAAACGTATCCCTTCGAGATGAGCAGCGGCACGACCACGACATCGCGCTGCGTAAGGTCATGCTGGAGCTCGATGGTCTCGCGGATCGAACGCACCGCCTCGGCACGTACCGCCTCGGGCGCGTCGTCACGCACGAGCCCGAGCTTCACGTCACGAAAGCCGGTGAGCTTCGCGATCGAGTCCGCGACGGGACGCAGATTGGCCATCCACTCGGCGTAGTCCGTCGCCGAGTTGGGACCATGCCCTACGATGTACAGCGCCTGCGCGGCAGGATCCTGAGCCAGCGACAGTGCACGCTCCGCAAGGATCGTCGCGATTTCCATCGATGCATCCAGCGCGGGCGTGATCTCGATCGGCACGTTCACCGACGGCCGCTCGATGCCCGCCATGTGCAGGTGATGCATCATCGTGTGATCGAGCCGATCGATCTCGCCCG
>CAZNDQ010000610.1:0-2652 GCA_964571825.1 uncultured Planctomycetales bacterium
GAATGACCTGTGGCTCGAAGTTGACTGTGGCGATGCCGACTTCGACCGGGCGGTCGAGTTACGGTTTTCGGTCTCGGCGGCGATCCGCGCGACGCGGCACCAGTCTTACTGCATCGGCGGGCCGATGAACACGCCTCACGTGCTCGCGCAGCAGCGTCTGCGGGAGGGCGAGACGCGGCGGCTGAGCGTCGCTCTGGCGCCGGGGAACTACCTGCTGCGGTGTATGCAGTGCGGCGTGCCCGCCGCGTTCAGCGCCGGCGAGGAGGACGGGAAGCCGACGCTGGACGCAACACTTGCGCCCGAATTGCCGATCGTACGGCCCGCGCGGGTCGCCGCCGGGGCGGTCGAGGTCGTGTTGCGCAACGCCGGCGCGGCCGAACGTCTGGTACGCATCGAACGCGCCGAATGGGGCGACCTGGCGGTGAGCGCCGCCCTGTGCTCGTCGCTGCAGGATTTCCGCGATCTGTTCACGAGCGAGCTCCTGGCGCCGGGCGAGGAGCTGGCGATCCGCAGCCTGACGATTCTGTTCACCGACCTGCGCGGCTCGACGGCGCTGTACGAGCGGATCGGCGACGCCTCAGCCTACGTGCTGGTGCGCGATCACTTCCGCGCGCTGCGCGATTGCGTGCGAGCGCACGGCGGGGCGATCGTCAAGACGATGGGCGACGCCGTGATGGCGGTGTTCCTGCGCGCCGAGGACGGAGTCGAGGCGGCGCTGCGGATTCAACGCGACGGCACGCCGGGCCGGCACGCCGAGCCGGACCTGCGGATCAAGGTCGGGCTGCACGCCGGGCCGTGCATCGCCGTGACGGCGAACGGCGCGCTCGACTACTTCGGGACGGCGGTGAACCTGGCGCAGCGGGTGCAGTCGGAGAGCCGCGGCGGCGACATCACGCTGAGCGAGGCGCTCGTGGCGCTGCCGGAGGTGCGGGAGCGGCTGCGCGCGGCCGGCGCGGAGATCGAACCGTTCTTGGTGCAGGTCAAAGGGTTCTCGATGCCGGTGACGCTGCACCGGGTCGTGGTGCGGAGCGCGGGCGGATGAACGGCGGCAGCGAGATGTTTGTCACGCGCCCCGCGACGGCCGTCGACACGGCCGCGATTCATGAACTCATCGCGCGGATCTATGCCGACTACAACTTTGTGCTCGACGTCGAACAGGAGGACCCGCAACTCCGCGAGCCGGCGGCCTGGTTCGGCGCGCGCGGCGGCGAGTTCTGGGTGGTCGAGCACGACGGGCGGATTGTGGCGTCGTGCGCGGTATACCTGCATGATGGCGCGGCGGAGCTGAAGGAACTGTACGTCGACCGCTCCGTGCGCCGGCGCGGGCTGGCGCGGGCGTTGATGGCGCGGGCGATGGCGTTCGCGCGCGCGGCCGGGATGCGGCGGATGATCCTCTGGAGCGATACGCTGTTTACTGAGGCGCATCGGCTCTACGAGTCGCTGGGGTTTCGGCGCGGGCCCACGCGCGACGTGCGGTGCACCAACGTGTTTTCTGAATACTTCTACGAGCGCGAACTGGGCTGACCGCCGCGTTTGCGGCGACGGTCAGGGCAGGGCGACGGCCACCTTGATCACCACCTTGCGCACGAGGCCGGGCGCGCCGGCGGCGATGCCGGGCATGTGCACATCCTGCGGCGAAAAGACGATGAACATGCCTGCGACAACGGTGACGAAGTCGCCGTCGCCGTCGAAGAACGCCACGTCGCGGTCGGCGTCGTAGGGCTCGCGGATGCGCATCCGGCCGATCTCGGCGCAGCCCATCCGCTCGACGCCGGAGGCGATGTACTGCACGTCGCGGTAGCGGCGGTGGGCCTCCCAGACGCACCGCTCGGGCGGACGGGTTTCGTATTCCTGCACGAGCGCGAAGAGGCGGTCGCCGTCGAGTTCGTGCCGGCCCGTCGCGATCCGCGCCAGATCGGCCGAGCCGAGAAAGTCCAGCGCGCGGGCGATGCCGGGGTCGAGCGGCCGATAGAACGCGGCCTGTGAGAGCGAGTCGAATATCATGGAGGCATCTCCGGGCTGCCGGCGCGGCAAGCGGCGATCACACGGGCTGCGGCCGCGCGGCGGACTTTACAGCCCTTCGGGCAGCGTGACCTTGTCGCCCTCGAAAATGCCGAGCGCGGCGAGCCGCCCGGCGCGAATCTCGAGCGCGTATTTCGCCGGTTCGATCGACGGGTAGATCGACGTATCGAGCGGGGCCATGGTGTGGGTCTTGACGATGATGCCGTCCGAACGGATGTAGGCGATGTCGAGCGCGGTGATCGTGTTGAACATCCAGAATCCGCGCTGCTGATCGGTGGCGAACAGGAAGAGCATGCCGCGTTCGGCGCCGTCGGCCGTCGGGGCGAGTTCAGACTCCTCGACGCGCATCAGGCCGAGCTGAATCTCCGCCGGGGACTTCGCCAGCCAGACCTCAAACGGATGGTCCTTGATCGTCAGGCGGCCTGTGGTCATCGCCGCCAGGTTGTTTTTCGTGCCGGGCAAACCGTCGCCAAGCTGTTCGCCGTTGCAGGCGGCCAGGCAGGCGCAGGCCGCACTCAGTAGAACCAGACGAAACCGTCGCATCATGGGCGGCACTCCCCTCGAGACTATACGACCGGCGCAGAGCATATCGACCGGGAGGCCGGTCTGCCAGCAACTCCCGCCGCCACC
>CAZNDQ010000611.1:0-2635 GCA_964571825.1 uncultured Planctomycetales bacterium
CCTCACGCCGCAGCCAGGCCAGCAGCGCGGCGAGACCGAGAAACGGCACGACCTTGAAGACGTTGTCCAGCATGTGCTTCATCGACGGCAGGATCACGATCGCCGAGCCGCCGGACTTGCCGCTCGTGAAGCTCAGCATCAGCGGCAGGATCGCGACCGAGGCCGCCGCCACGACACCGGCGACCACAATGGCCGGCCGCCGCAGGTCCGCCCCCCCGCGCAGCAGGAAGTACGCCGCCGCGAGCGCACTGATGGGAATCAGTGCCGTCCAGGCCGGTGGATAGAACGCGCCGGTGCCGAGGATGCCCGCGCCGATCGCGGCATACGCCCGGATGCGCCGCTGCTCGCCGGCGGCCAGCGACACGAGCCCCCACAGCGCGAGGCTGAAGCACAGAATGCCCAGCTGGTTGTTGTTGAGCGCCGCGAACTTCGTGAGCGTGATGTAGCGGTGCTCGAGCGTGACGTCGAACGCGCGCTCGACGAACGTGGGCAGCGGTGCGCCAGCGGCGAAGGGGCTGGGGCCGCACAGTGCCAGCATCAGGGCGAAGAACGCGTAATTGCGATCGGCGGCGACCCGCCGCGCGATGGCGAGCAGGACCGCACCGAACAGCAGGAGCACGACACAATCGATGATCGTGAACCAGTACGCCGGCGACCAGGGCACCGCCTTCATGAGCCACGCGATCAGCGCGTGGTGCGCCCACATGTAACGCAGCGGCTCGCCGATCATCAGAGGGTTCTCGGGCGGCACGCCGCGCTCGAAGATCTCGTAGACCATGCTGAGGTGCATGAACCCGTGCCAGATCACGGGGAACTCCGGCAGGACGTTCGGGGCCAGGACCAGCACCAGCATGATCAGCACGAACAGCTCGAGCGGCGCGCCCCGACGCAGCATCAGGAACAGCACGCCCACGAACACGATGGCGAGCAGCGTCAGCAGCACGTCGATGCCGAAGTGGGGCGCCGCCAGCACGTAGGCGGCCGCGGCAAGACCCAGGCACACGGCGCCGGCGATGAAGTGCCGGCCGCGTGCTCCCGCGCCAGCACCTTCGGCCGGCACAGGCGCGACCGCAGGACCCGGTGCCAGAACCAGCCACGCACCCAGCAGCCCCAGCGCGAAGAACGCGGCGACATAAAGCCACGCCACGGTCTCAGCCTCGCGCGCGCGTCATGCCGCGCATGGATAGCAGTCCCACGGTCTCAACCCTTCGCGCCGAGATGCCTGATGATCTGATCCGCAACGATGCGGTGACCGAAGGCATTCAGATGGATGTCGCGCCGGAAATACGGGGAGTCCTGCGCTCCGGCCGCCCGCAGCGCGGGATAGAGATCGAGCAGGTCGACACCCGCCGTGCGAAGGCGGCGCCGCAGCTCAACTACCTCGGGCGGGCCCTCGGGGTGTGCTCCGGGCGCGAACAGTTCTTCCTTGCTCGGAATCAGCATCACGATCAACTCCGCCCCGTCGGCTTCGAGCTGGGCCCGTAGCCGTTCCAGCGATTGCATCGACTCGTCGACCCGAGCAGTGGCCCCCGGCCCCTGATGCAGCGCGAAGTCCAGCGCCTTCTGCTGGAACAGGACTTCATCGCCGTTGGCGAATCGCCATGATTCCGGCCGCGGGCGCGAGCGGCCGGACCAGCGGCGCAGGCGCTCTTGCGTATTAGCAAGGAACCAGGAATGGCGCAAGAGCCAGCGATGCGGTGCGAGCCGTCTCTTCTTCGCGGGCGGCGGCGTCGCGTCATGACGCCGGAACTCCTCGTAGGTCTCGCCGTCGCGATCCCTGAGCCACTCCGTGAATCGCTCCTCGCCACTCAGATCGCTGGCCAGATACCAGCCCGCGATGACAATGCGCGGGCGCAGCGGCCGGCCGAAGCGTTGATAGATGCGGAACTGGCGCTCCGGATCGGCGGCCGTCATCGCGAGGTTCACGACCGTCGCGTCGGGCAGCTTCCGGTCGACGAGATCGGGAAAGCTCTGCTCGATGTTCACGCCTTCGGATTCGACCAGGGAATCACCCAGGAACACGATGTCCGCCTGCGCGGGCCGGGGCTTGCGGTTCACGAAGCCCTGATGGTCGCGCTCGAAGACGTAGTCGAAATCGCCGGTCTTGATGGCGACACGCTGGTTCGGCACGCCGAGAAAACCGATCTCGGCATCCGCGACCGTCTGGAGCCGAAACGCGGCCATTTCCCGCTGCAGGTGCCGGATCTGCCACTCCGGCAGCATGAGCTGCGGCACGTTGCGGAAAGCGAACTCGGCCGCCGCGAACACCAGCAGCAGTCCGACGAACGACACCGCAGACATCCGGAGGGCCCGAGACTTCATGTTTCGATTCACGCCAGCGCTTCACTGCAGACAGGCCGGCCCCGCGGGACTGCACTGCAGTCCGCACGACCCGGGTCCCCGGCCCCGGACTATCAAGACGGCTCTGCCAGCCCGAGAGCGTAGCGCAAGAGTGGGAAGAAAAAGTCCACTCCTGCCGGCCCCAGTGGAATCAGGAAGATGAACATCCCATAGCTGAGATCCGCAGGCTGCATGCGCCAGCCGTCAATCCGGGACTTGATCAGGACGATGGACAGCAGAGTAAAGAATGTCAGCGCACACCAGCGCGCATAGTCGGTTCCGAGAGCGAACAACG
>CAZNDQ010000612.1:0-2632 GCA_964571825.1 uncultured Planctomycetales bacterium
GAGCTGCTTGCCGCCGTTGTCGAAGAAGGCCCGCGCGGCGTGTGCCGTGTGGTTGAGCACGGCTTCGCCGTCCGCGCCGAAGACGAGGTCCTGCGCGTCGCCGAAAATGCGTTCGAAGTCGGCGTAGCTCGTCAGTACCTCGGGGAGGCCGCGGAGCGGTCCGCAGCGGGTGGGACCCACCAGCGCGGCGACGCTGGTCCCGACCCCCTCGATCGACTTGTTGCGGAAGCTCGTCTCTTCGACGAAGACGCCTGGAGCAAGGTACTCGGGCATGTCGCTTCTCCTTTGGTGCCGGTGATGCCAGCGAACGCGGTGGTTCAGGGAAACCGCAGGACGAGGGCGTCCCGTCCCGGGCTGACCAGGGTGGAGATGCGCCCGGGCGCGATCTCCACGATGAGTTGGGCCTCGTATTCCGTCGCCCCGCCGCCTCGGATCCCCACGCCGGGGAGTGCGTCGGGGTCGCGGCCCTCCGGTGCGGCGCGCACCTCGAGGACACCGGGGTAGGTGGTCGCCGGGGCGTCCTTGGTGAGCGCCGGGAGGCGCTCGAGCGAGATGCGGAACTCGCCGTGGGCGTCGCTCTGGGCGATGAAATCGAAGGGGGCGGCGAGCGGCGGGGTGACGCGCAGCGCGAGCACCGCCCAGGGCACGGGCGTACCGTCCTCGAGCGCGGTGCGGCCGATCAGCCCCCCCGCGCGGCCGAAGCGGGTCCCGAGCGGAGAGCGGTACAGCCGCAACCTGTGACCCGTGCGACGACCCGCATGCAACGAGAAACGCCGTGGCAGGAAGTGCCCCGCCGGGTCGACCACCTCTCCGTCGAGCGGATAGAGCGGCTCGTCCGGCGCTTGCAGTGCGGTCGCATCCGCTGCACCGTCGATCACCTGGCGGAGTTCGGCCGGCATGCGCCGCCATAGCGCCGTTCCGCTGTCCTTGTGGATCAGGTCCAGGTCGGCGGGCGCATGGTCGAGGCGGATGCGCAGGGTTCGTGCGGAGAGCGCGCGCCGCCCGCCGCCCTGTGCGCCGCTCGCATCTTCCCATTCGATGAAGTCGCTGGCGTGCAGTACCAGGGTCTCGACGATCATTGCGGGCTCCCGTCCGGTGCGCTCATCGGGAAGACCAGGGCCTTCACCGCGGGTCCCTCTTCGCGTTCGAGGTCGGGCGCAAGGCGCACGGTCTTGATCAGGTAAGGGGCCGACAGGCGATAGTCGTCCGGAAGACTGTCCCACAGCCGCATCAGATCCTCGGTGCTCATCTCCTCCGGGAGCACCTGCACAACGTCCTCGGACCCCCAGTCCGGATCCCCGAGGCTCATGTCGGCGCTCTCGAGCACGAGCCCGGCGCCGATGATCTGGATCGCGGCGGCGAGGTATTCGATCTCCTGCTCGGTGTGCGTGCACCAGGCCACGAGCAGCACGTGCAGATTGACCGGAAGTTCCGGGCGGGGAAGGTGGCGTCCCGGCTGCGGCGGAAGGTGGCGGTTGCGGCTGAAGGGATCGACCGAGATGCGATGCAGGTAGAGCCCCAGCGTGTCGGTGTTGGCCTGCGGCTTGCCGGCGAGCGTCTGCGAACCCAGGATTTCGACCTGCGGGTTGCCGCCGAGGCGCACGGCCATGCGGATCGCCAAGCGTTCCCGCAATGCCCGCAAGGCCGACAGGATTCCGAGATGCGACGCCACGCTTACCTCGCTTCGAGGCCGGAGCCTGGGGGGGACGGCGTTGCCGGGTGCAGATCACCGATCAGGAAGGGACCGGGCTGTTCTGCGATTCACTCTGAAACGTGGCACATCGCGCGAAGCGCGCTAAAGGACGAAATGTAAGTAAATGTTTTCAGAGCAGCTCCGCCCGGCCGGGACCTGCATCCGCACGGGCGTTCGTGCCCACGGCCGGGAAGGTGTCGCGCCGCGGCCGCGCGAAGCTTCAACCGGCTCCGCCGGTGCTGCGCCAGGCGACCTGAGCAAGCCGGGCCCCGAGCCGAGGCCGCAGGCGGACGGTGACGTCGGTTTCGCCCTGGGCGGCTTGACGATCCTGCTCGAGCCGCTTGCCGGACCCGGCGGCGGCCCGGACCAAAAGGCAGGGCGTCATCGCGCCGTGCTCGGGGAAGTTCACGAAGGCTGCCCGCTCAGAGATCGTGGAGGAGCGGCCCTGCCGGCACGATGCCCGTCGGGTTCAGCGCCCGGATGGAGTAATACCCGGCCTTGATGTGATCGGCTCGCGTGCTGCCGGCAAACTCGGGCAGCGCCAGCAAGCGGCGCAGGTAGGCCATCACGTTCGGATAGGCGGAGAGCGGGCGCAGGTCGATGTCGTTGTGTGCCAGGGCGCCGAAATCGCTGTTCAGGATCTGCAGGATGTCGGCAGACTCGTTCTTGACGATGGTGTGGCGCGACCGGTCCCGCAGTACGGGCACGGTTGCAAGTCCCGTGTAGGCCGGGTCCGCGCGGTTGTACAACTCGTGCATGTGATGCGCAGCCTTGACGTCGTCGAGGTCGTTGCCGAGTTCTCCGCTGAAGGCCCAGCCCTGTCCGGCGGATGGACTGTTCCGCCGAGCGCAACGACCGCGGCGATCTGCGCGGCCTCACCAGCCCGGCGGCGGCGCGGCGAAGCGTTCGGCGAGGAAGTCGACCAGCGCGCGCACCTTG
>CAZNDQ010000613.1:0-2629 GCA_964571825.1 uncultured Planctomycetales bacterium
CGCCGGCCCGGCCCGAAAAAACGCCCATCCTCGCCACATCCACACCAAGCGAGCCTAACCCATCTCCGACACACTCGCAACCAACCCACACTGGCTCGCCGCTCCGCCCTGAAGCGGCCCCCCGCGACTGCCGATACATCGACGGTTTTCGCCGCACGGCCGCATACCGATTCCCGTGGTGTGCCGGCCCTGCGAAAGCCCTTTTCCTCGGCCGGTCGTCGGGGCAGTTCAATACGGAGGCTCCGTCCGAAGTTCGCCAGGCTGAGAAGATTCGCCGGATTCACCGGCCGGCCTCACCTGCAACGTGCTTCGGCTTGAGCCCGGGGTCATTCGGCTGCAAGGAGAACGGTATTGAACGCCAATCACGACGCCGGTCCCATCGAATCGCAACTCCTCCGTGATGACCCGGAGATGGCCGACCTCGTCATCAGCTTTGTCGGCGGCCTCACCCAGAGGCTCGGCGACATGGCCCGCGCCGCCGCCGCCCACGAACTCGCCGACCTCCGTCGCCTGGCCCACCAGCTCAAAGGCGCGGCCGGCGGTTACGGCTACCCCCAGCTCACCGACCTCAGCGCCGAACTCGAATCCGCCGCTCGCTCCGCCGCCGCCGAACAGTGCCTCGCCATCCTCGAACTAGTCCGCGACATGATCGCCCGCATCCGGGCCGGACTCGCCACACCAGACTCCGACCGCTGACAACTGACTTGCCGCGTGCGCAATACTCGCAAGGAGACGCTACTCGAACCTCTCCTTCGCCTTCTCATACGACTCCTTCAGGTCCTTCAGCGCCGCACCAAAGCCGACCTTCAGCTCCTCCCACGCATCCGGCGCCTTCGCCCGAATCCGCTCCAGTTCCGCCCGCGCCTTGTCCCGCTTGTCCTGCAACTCCGTCAGCGCCTTCTGCATCTCCTCCCGCACGTCCTCCTTCGCCGTGCTCGCCTGCTCCTTCATCTCCCCCAGCCGCTTGTCCATCTCCTCCAGCTCACGCGACATCTCCGCTTCATATTCCTTTTTCTTCTGCTTTGCGTACTCCAGCGCCGTGTCCACCGCCTCCCCCACCTTCCGCGCCACCTCATCCGCCGTCACCCCCGGCCCCTTGCTCTCCCCCTCGTCCGATTTCTCACATCCACCCATGCCACAAAGTAATACCACCACCGACAACACCGTGATCCAATTCCGCATGCTCGTTCTCCTTGATTTCCCAGTGCCTCCGCGCCCCGTCATCCTGAGCGCCCTTCGCCGTCATGCTGAGCGCAGCAAAGCATCTCTGATCACTTGTGCGCTCAGCACGCCAATACATCGCACATCCGACATCCCACATTGAATGTACCTTCGTGCCTTCTATTTCATTCCGCATTTCGCATTCCGCATTCCGCATTTCTTCGTCACTTCGTCACTTCGTTACTTCCTCCCCAAACAGCACCCTCCTCGCCCCCGCCAGCCCCAGCAGCGCATGCTGCACGTTGTCCACCCGCAGATTCAAATCCGTCACCGTCGTCCGCACGCCCCAGGCTGCCCGCTCCGCCCGCGGGCAATACAGCGTCTCCTCCGGCCGCACCACGAGCTGCAACACGAACCGCGCCCCCAAGCGCACCACCCGCTCATACGCCCGCGCCCGCCGCTCGTCCCCCATCGCCCGCGCCGTCTCCAGCGCCGCCACAAACCCCTCCAGATACGACGCCGTCGCCACGCGCCCCCGCACCTCGCCCCCCGGCGAAATCGCCCCGATCAAATCCGGCCACGGCGTCTCCGTCTCTTCCACCAGCGCCCCCGCCAGCCAGTCGCTCATCCGCACCACGAACTCCGCGTACTCCTGCCGCCCCGTCAATTGATACATCACCGCGTGCGCCTGCACCTGCCACGGCACAAACGCCGCCGACGCCCCGCGCTCAAAGTACATTTTATAATATTCGTGCGCCCGCGCAAACGCCTCCGCGATCCGCGCCTCCCCCGTCACCTCGTACACCCGCGCCAGCGCCAGCAGCGCCTCCCCCGGAAAGTAATCCTCCGACCGCACCCCCGGCGCCGGCGGATACGCCGTCAGCAGCGCCCCGTCCGGCCGCTGCAAACCCAGCACCCCCGCCACCAGCGCCTCCCGCTCCGCCGCATACCGCTCCGCCCCCGGCCCCCGCACCACCGCCAGCAGCACCAGCGCCGACACCCCCAGCTTCCGCGTCCCCTCACCCGTATCCACAAACCGCGACCCCCCGTCGTAATCCGTCGCCCGCAGCATCTTTAGCCACCCCCCGACCACCTCCTCATGCGCCCGCCGCGCCGCCTCCTCCCCGCTCGCCCGCGCATACTCCGCCAGCGCCCACGTCGCCCCCGCCTGCCGAACCCAGTTGTCCCCCTCCGCCACCTCATCCCGCTCCCCCGCGTACAGATACTCGAAAAACCCGTCCGCCCGCCGTCGCTCCACCAGCCGTCGCCCGAGCCGCTCGACCACGTGATCCAGCGTCCGCGCGTTCACCGCGGCCGGCTCCACCGTCACCGCACCCCGCAACAGCAGCACCGGCTCGCGCGCCCCCGCCCCCAGCCACCAGTGCCGCGTCCTGAACCGATACGCCTCCGGCACGGCCCCCCCGCCCCCGGCCGAGGCGGATTTGAGCGTCGTCGTTAGTTCCTGACG
>CAZNDQ010000614.1:0-2627 GCA_964571825.1 uncultured Planctomycetales bacterium
AAGTGCAAGTGCATTCCGCCGGCGATCGACAAGTACCTGGCGCGGGTGAGCGGTCCGCTGATCGACCGCATCGACATTCACATCGAGGTGCCGCCGGTGCCGTATCGGGAGCTGCGCAGCCGGCAGGACGGGACGGACTCACGAACGATGCGGGAGCGGGTGGTGGCGGCGCGGCACATTCAGGCGGAGCGGCTCGGGCGCAACGGCACAGCGCTCAACGCGCGGATGAACACGCGGCAGCTCCGCAAGTACTGCGTGATCGACGCGCACGCCGAGGCGCTGCTGCGGCAGGCGATGAACGAGCTGGGGCTGTCGGCGCGGGCGCACGACAAGGTGCTGCGGGTGGCGCGGACGATTGCCGACCTGGAGGGGGAGGCGGAGATCAAGCCCGAGTACGTTTCCGAGGCGGTGCAGTACCGCCGACTCGATCGTCAACTCTGACAAGTTATCGCGAGCGGCGTCTGCCGGGCGGTCGGCGTCAGGTTGCGGCCAGGACGCCGCGTGCGGCATGGGGCCAGTCGAGGAGCAGCCGGGTGGCCGATTCGGCGTCGAGCGGCGCGGCAAAGAGATAGCCCTGCGCATAGTCGCAGCCGAGTGAGGCGATCTTCTTCAACTGATTTTCCGTTTCGACGCCCTCAGCCGTGACCTTCATGTTGAGGCAGTGGATGAGGGTGATGATGGCGCCGACGACGTCGACGTATTGCCAGTCGGTGTCCATGGTGGCGAGGAAGGCGCGGTCGATCTTGACGACGTCGAGCGGGAAGGCGTGCAGGCAGCTCAGCGAGGAATAGCCGGTGCCGAAGTCATCCATCTGCAGGCCGGCCCCGATCTCCCGCAGCTCGCGCAGGTGTTTCTGAATGAGCCCGCTGTCCTTCATGGCGATGCTTTCGGTGACTTCGAGATGAAGCCGCTGCGGCGCGACGCCGGCGGCGTCGAGGATTTCGCGGATTTCCGCGGACAGGCTGGGCTGGAGCAGTTGCCGCCGCGAGATGTTGACGTTGACGCTCAGCGGTTCGTCGTCGGGCCGCAGGGCGGACCAGCTCTTCAACTGGCGGCATGCCTCTTCGAGCACCCAGCGTCCGATGGGGACGATCAGGCCGGTCTCTTCGGCGATGTGGATGAAGCGGTCGGGCGCGACGTGCTCGGTCCCGCGGACCCAGCGGACCAGGGGCTCGAAGCCGATGATGCGGCGGCTCTGCAGGGCGATGATCGGCTGATAGGCGAGGATGAATTCGCGACGTTCGACGGCGCGGCGAAGTTCGTTTTCGAGTTGCAGGCGGATGATCGAGTTGTTGTGCATCTGCAGGTCGAAGAAGGCGTACTGGGCTTTGCCGGCCTCCTTGGCGCGATACATGGCGACGTCGGCGTTGCGGAGCAGGGCGTGCGGGTCGAGGTTCTCGTGGTCGTTGAGCGCGATGCCGACGCTGGCGTTGATTGTGACGTCGTGGCCGCTGACGCGGAAGGGCTCGGAGAGCTGGCCGAGGAGGCGGTCGGCGACCTGGGCGGCGTCGTGGGCGGAGGCGATGCCGTCGAGCAGGATGACGAATTCGTCGCCGCCGATGCGCGCCGCGGTGTCGGCCTGGAGCCGCGAGACGGCGTCGAGCCCGCGCAGGGAGGACTGGAAGCGCGCGGCCACCTGAACGAGGATTTCGTCGCCGGCGCTGTGACCGAGGCTGTCGTTAATCAGCTTGAAATTGTCGATGTCGAGGAAGAGGACGGCGCAGAGGTATCCCGGCTGGCGCAGGCCGCGCTCGAGGCAGCAATGGAGGCGGTCCAGCAGCAGCGCCCGGTTCGGCAGGCCGGTCAGCGCGTCGTGCAGGGCGTTGTGGCGCAGCAGGTCCTCGGCCTTTTTCCGCTCGGTGATGTCGACGCCGATGGCGACGAACGCCTGCGAGGATTCGTAGGGCAGGAGCTGGACGTGAATTTCCACGGGGTAGGTTGAGCCGTCCTTGCGGCGGTGCGTCGTGATGGTGAGGACCTTTTGCTGCTCGCCGTGGCGGAGCGGGAGGAGCAGGGCGTCGAGCGCTTCGCGCGTGAAGTCCGGCACGATGTCGAGTGGCGTGAACTGCGCCAGCTCCTCCATCGAATAGCCGATGTTCACCTGCGCCCCGTGGTTGACCTGCAGGAACCTGAGCGAGTTCGTGTCGAAGATGTAGATTTCATTGAGCGAGACGTTGAGGATGCGTCCGATGCGGCTCGCCGCGTCCTCGGCCTGCTTGCGTTCCGCCATCTCACGCTGCAGCCGCTGGTTGGCGTCCTGCAGTTCGCGGGTCCGCTCGGCGACGGCCTGCTCGAGGTCCGACATCTTGGTCTGCGCCAGCCGCGTCTGGTTCCATTTTTCCGTCAGCGCGCAGGCGAGCTGCCAGACCTCGGAGGTGTCGAAGGGTTTTTTCAGCAGCAGGAGGCGGTCCGTGCGGCCGAGTCGCCGCACGATCTCGTCCCAGGAATAGTCGGAGTATGCCGTACAGACGACGACCTGGACATCCGGGTCAACCTGCCAGATGCGCTCGATCGTCTGCACGCCGTCCCAGCCGGGCGGCATGCGCATGTCGACGAACGCGAGCGCGTAGGGCCGGCCCTGCGCGGCCGCCTCGGTCACTTTGGTCAGGCCTTCCTCGCCCTGGTAG
>CAZNDQ010000615.1:0-2618 GCA_964571825.1 uncultured Planctomycetales bacterium
CCTGACAATCCCGTAATCCCATACGTGTTCGTGCTTTAGGGCGCGATGGCTTTCCCCCGCCCGATCGCGCCGATAGAATGAAGATGCACCCCGCGGGCCGACCGAACTCGCCCTCCTGCGAGCCGACAACATGCGCTGCCTGACCACCGCCCTCTCCGCACTTGCCTGCCTCCTCGCTGTCCCTGCTGCGCCGCGCGCCGCCTCCGACACCCTGCGCCTGCGCGACGGCCGCCAGATTTCCGCGCCCATCATCTTCGAGGACGCCGACCGCCTCACCATCGACACCGCCGACGGCGTCACCGTCCTGCTCAAGAAAGATGTCCTCGCCCGCACCCCCGGCGACGCGGCGCTCACTCCCGACCAGCAGGACGCCCTCGACCGCCGCATCGTCGAGCAGACCGTGCGCATCCGCGCCATTTACAAGGGCTACCTCGAACATCTCAGCGACGGCAAACGAGGCGACAAGCAACTCGCCGAAGCGCGCAAACGTCTCTGGCAGCTCGACGACCCCCTCGCCATCGGACCCGCCACGCGCCTCCTCGCGCAGGGCAAACCCGCCGCGCGACTCCTCCTCGTCGAATGGCTCGAACGCTTCGCCGACGACGAAGCACAAGTGAACCTCCTCGCCCTCACCCTGCTCGACCCCGATCTCGCCGTCCGCGAGCGCGCCACCCGCGCCCTCGCCCGCATCTCCGACCCGCGCATCCCCCGCAACCTCACCGCCGCCCTCGCCTCCGACGACGACCAGATCGTCCGCAACGCCGCCTATGCTCTCGGCGCCCTGCACGTCTACGACGCCGTCGACGACCTCATCCCCGTCCTCACCACCACGCGCAAGGTCCGCCGTCTCGTCCCCCGCGAAGAACTTGTCCAGGGCATGGGCCAGGCCTACGTCGCCGGAATCCGCTACCGCGTCGCCCGCGGCGTCGCCCAGGCCGAGCCCATCATCGGCGTCGCCGGATACGCCGCCGGCCTCGGCGAGGGCGCCGCCATGAAGCGCATCACCGAACAACAGGTCGTCTACCGCACCGAAGTGCAGGAAGCGCTCATTAGCCTCACCGGACAGAACTTCGGCTTCGACGAGATGAAATGGAACGACTGGCTCGCCGCCAATCCGCCGCCCGCGCCCACCGAGCGCGACGACAACGCGCCCGGCGAGGAATAGAATCGGACAACGGCCTCAGGGGAATCGGCCCATGAAAAACCCCATGATCCGCATCACGCCACTGCTCGCCGCCGCGCTCTGCCTCCTCTGCGCGAATCTGATCGCCCAAACGCCCCCCCTCGCCGCCGACACCTCCGCCCCCGCCTACCGCTACACCATGCAGATCCGCGCCATCCGCTCGACCTACCTCGACGGCCGCCACCGCGACGACGGCCGTAAGCTCGACCGCGGACGCGAACGCCTGATGAAAATCGACGACCCCGCCGCCATCGCCCACGCCGTGCAGTTGCTCGCCGACGGCAACGTCCCCACGCGCCTCCTGCTCGTCGACTGGCTCGCCCGCTTCGACGACCCGGCCGCCACCGACCATCTGCTGCACATGGCGATGCACGACGAAGACGACGACGTCCACGCCCGCGCCGCACAGGCCCTCACCGACCGCCGCTCTCCCGAACTCATCGATCGCCTCATCGCCGGCCTGCGCGCCGATGATGACCGCGTCGTCCGCAACTCCGCCGGCGTCCTCGGCCTCTTCCGCGAGCGTCGCGCGGCCGGGCCCCTCGTCGCCGCGCTCATCACTCGCCGCACCATCACGTTCGGGCTGCCCGCCGGCTGGGTCGCCAACGTCACCCAGCAGGCTTACGTCTCCGGACTCAACGCCGTCGTCGCCGAGGGCGTCGGACAGGTTGAGCCCATCATCAGCACGCTCAACACCGGCACCGTCCTCGACATCAGCGAAGGCTTCGGCACCATCGTCACCGAGACCATCACCATCTACCGCACCGAAGTGCAGGATGCACTGATCAACATCACCGGCCAGAACTTCGGCTTCGATCAGGGCCGCTGGCAGACCTGGCTCGCCTCCAACCCCTTCCCCGTGTCACCCACGCTCCCCCCTCTCGCCCCCCTTCCCGGCCTGCCGTAATCATTCCCCGGTGCGAGACTCCTGCCCACCCTCGACGGGGAGGCACGGCGCGCCGGCGCGGGGTGGCACGAGTCGGCGAGTGGGTGTTACCGCATGGTTAAGCGGGTGAAGGTTTTTGGCGCGCGCGCGTTTTTTTCCGCGCCGCCACGCCCGCGCCTGATGCGCGCAGCGTCCGCGCGCGGGATCCCTTCGTAGGGCGGGTCCTCGACCCGCCATCTCCCCGGCCGCCAACTCCCCCTGCGAATCCCATCACCCACCCGGCTGCTGGGTCGGCCTCAGCCGACCGGTGTTTGCCACCAGCTTGAGCTGGTGGTGCGCGGCCGCCAATCCCCCCATTGACTCCCCTGTTTGTTCAGCCGGCTTCAGCCGGGCTTGGCCCGTTCTTGCCGGTGCGGGCATCCCGCTCGCCCTCGACGCGAAGCGCGCCGCACCTGCCCTACTGAAATCTCAAATCCTGAAATCTGAAATCTCCTCCCACACCAGGAGAATGACCGCGCGCTCAGCCTTCCGCGCCGAATCCTGAGCGCC
>CAZNDQ010000616.1:0-2615 GCA_964571825.1 uncultured Planctomycetales bacterium
CGAAGTAGATGTAGGCGCCGCAGATGAGGACCTTGTCGACGAACGGATCGAGGATGCGGCCGAGGGCGGTCACTTCGTTGCGCGCCCGGGCCAGATAGCCGTCGAGGGCGTCGGTCAGCGCGGCGATGATGAAGACCGCGACGCAGGCGTCGAGCAGCCGGCGCTGTTCGGCGGCGCGGTCGACGTCGAATTGGCTGACGAGGACAAAGAAGAAGATCGCCAGCAGCAGCCGCCCGAGGGTAATCAGGTTGGGAAGGTTGAACGGCATGGGCGAATCGCCGCGCTGAGGAGTTGATCGTACCGACTCGCCGCCGCGTCGCGCGCCGCTCGGGGGCGGGCGCGCGCTTCGTCAGGCCGAGAGCACGGGGAGCGTAACGGCACAGGGTCGCGCCCGCAAATCGTAGCCATCGGCGGCGGTGCAGCGAACGGGGACGATCGCGCCGCTCGGCAGCGGATCGGACGAGGTGACAGAGGTGAGTCCGTCGACGTCGGGCGCCTGAAACGACGCGCGCGCCGGTTGCGTGGCGTCGCGGTCCGGCCCGCCCTCGATCAGGGCGTCGAAGGTGGTTCCGACGCGTGAGCGTCCGAGCTGCGCGGCCACGTCCTGCTGTACGGCCATCAGCGCGTCGCGGCGCGCCTCGCGCTCGGCCTGGGGCAGCATGTCCTTGGTCCGGGCGGCCGGGGTGCCGGGCTCGGTGGAATAGGCGAAGACGCCGAGCGCATCGAAGCGGAAGCCGCGGACGAAATCGACCAGCTCGGCGAACTCCGCCTGCGTCTCGCCGGGGAAGCCGGCGATCAGCGTCGTGCGAATGGCGACGCCGGGGATGCGCGTCCGCAGCTTTTCGAGGAGCGTTTCGGTCTGCGCGCGGGTGACGCGGCGATACATTGCGCGCAGCATCCGGTCGTTGATGTGCTGCAACGGCATGTCGATGTACTTGACGACGCGCTCGCACGCGGCGATGGCGTCGATCATCTCGTCGGAGAAATCGGACGGGTAGGCGTACATCAGCCGCAGCCAGCGGACGCCGTCGAGCCGGTTCAACTCGCGCAGCAGGCCGGCCAGCCCGGGCTGGTAGCCGACGTCGGTGCCGTAGCTGGTGGTGTCCTGGCCGATGAGGTTCAGCTCGACCGTGCCGTCGGCGATGAGTTCGCGCGCCTCGGCGAGGATGCCGTCGAGCGGTTTGCTGCGCATGGCGCCGCGGATGGAGGGGATGGTGCAGAAGGTACACTTCTGGTTGCAGCCCTCGCTGATGCGCAGATAGGCCATGTGGCGGGGGGTGAGCCGGAGGCGTGCGGTGTCGCTCCAGCTCTGGGGGTGGTAGTCGCCGAGGAACAGGTCGGGGCGGGCGCGGCCCGCGGACCGCGCGCGCCGGTTGCCGAACTCGCCGAGCGCCTGCACGAGGTTCTCGCGGTCGTTGACGCCGACGAGGGCGTCGATGCCAGGCACGGCTTCGAGCAGTGCCTGTTTGTCGCGCTGGACGAGGCAGCCGGCGACGATGACGCGCCGGCAGCGGCCGCGCCGTTTCTGCGCGACCGCCTCGCGGATCTGCTCATGCGCCTCCTGGCGCGAGGCCTCGAGGAAACCGCAGGTGTTGACGACGATGACGTCCGCCTCGTCGAAGTCGGCGCCGACGATGCAGCCGTGCTCGGCCATCAGGCCGAGCATTTTCTCGCTGTCGACGAGGTTCTTGACGCAGCCGAGCGAAACGAAAGCCACGGCGGGTGGACGCAAAGTCAAACTCCGGAATCGCCGCAAAAGAATCATTATAGCCGCATTCACGGCGGCGACCAACGTTTGCCCCGGGCGCAGCGATGCGGCACCGGCGGCGCGGCGCCGCACTTGAACCGGCCGCGCACGGCCCTAGGATGCACAGGAGTCATGGGTTTCGACGGCTCGACCATTGTCGCTGCCTGCGGTCAGATCCCGGCCACCCACCTCAATGAGGCCGACGTGGCGCTGGCGGCGATCCGCGATTGCGTGGGGCAGGCGGCCGAGGCGGGAGCCGACCTGCTGGTCCTGCCCGAGTGTGCTTACCCTGCCTACCTGCTGGGCTCCGTGACGTCGTATCGGCAGGCGGGTTGTCTGCGCGGCGCGGAGTATCTGGCGGAGCTGGGCCGGCTGGCGCGGACGCACCGCCTGCATCTGGTCACCGGGTACATTCATGAGGAAGGCGAACTGCTGTACAACGGCGCGGCGCTAATCGACGCGCGGGGCCGGGTGGTCGGGCGTTATGAGAAGACGCTGCTCTGGCACGCGGACAAGAAGTGGTTCGAGCGCGGCCGAAGCGTTTGCGCGTTCGACTGCGAATTCGGTCGGATCGGGATGCTCATTTGCGCGGACCTGCGCATCCCGGAGTTGATGGCGACGCTCGTTGCCGACGGCGCGCAGCTCGTGGCGCTGCCGACCTGCTGGATCAACTTCGCCACGCAGGCGGGGACGTATTACAACCCGCAGTCCGATTTTCTGGTGCGTGCGCGGTCGCGCGAGTTCGGCGTGCCGATGGTCTGCGCCAACAAGTTCGGCATCGAGACGGGGACGACGGGCTATAACGGTCAGAGCATGATTACGGACGGGCTGGGCCATATGCTGGTGCAGGCGGAGGGCGTCGGCGCGG
>CAZNDQ010000617.1:0-2595 GCA_964571825.1 uncultured Planctomycetales bacterium
GTCGGCGCTCGTTGTGCGCGTGTTGTGCAGCTTCGGCTTCGGCGCGATCGGGGGCGTGTTCTACATCGTGGTGGATCGGTTTGCGCGGCGCTACTGGCCGGACGTGCTGATCACGTGGAACCGGGCGGTGCGGGGGCAGTGGCGGGATGCGGACGTGCGCGAGCACGTGGGGCTTGGGGTTTGCGGCGGCTGCGTTCTGGCGCTGCTGCCGGCGGCGGAGCGGGCGGTGGTGTCGGTTTGCGGCTGGGAGGCGCGGCCGGTGCTGCTGGGGGAGCGCGTGGCGGAGAAGCTGTACGGGGTGCGGGAGGCGCTGGCGAGCGTGCTGTTCGACGTGCCGCTGGCCATCGCCTATGGGTTGCTGCTGCTGGTGCTGCTGGTGGGGGCGCGGCGGGTGCTGCGGCGGCCGTGGGCGGCGGTGGTGGCGGCGGGAGTGGTGCTGCTGCCGATTCTGCTTCCGCGCGGGGTGCACCCGGCAACCGCGTGGCTCTTCGCCGGCGCCGGTGGATGCGCGGTGATGCTGTGGCTGCTGACGCGGGTGGGGCTGCTGGCGCTGGTGACGGCGTTTTTCGTGTCGGTCGTGCTCAATACTTCACCACTTGGGGTGGGGGCCTCGTGCTGGCATTCCGAACTGGGGATCGGAATCCTGCTGCTCGTGGCGGCGCTGGCGATGTACGGGATGCCGAGGCGGAGCGCCGTCGGGAAAGGCTGAGCCGGCGGTTCGCGGTGACGTCGGCTCGAGTTGTTCGTGCCGGCCGGCCCGAAGAGGAGGTGTCCGATGATCAATGCGGCGCTGCTATGTATGGCGATTGTCGCAGGCGGATCTGAGCCGGTGGCGGAGCGGCCGCCGGTGGTGGCTATTCGCCAACCTGTTCCAGCACGCGGCGCACAAGCTCCGGATCAAACCATCGGCCCACTTCGAGCAATCGGTCAACGTAGGGCCGAATTGCGGGAATGATCCCGAGTGATTTGGCGTGGACCAGCAGGCCCAGCGTGCCGGTCACATTGAGCCCGACGGCCAGCGCGGCCCGACGACCCTTCCAATCGTCCAAGCAGACCCATGCGATTCGCTGTTCAAGAGCCAATTGGATGACAGCGGCTTCACCCACATCGAGCGTGGCCCGCGACAGCGGGGGCGGCGGTGCGGCGAGTGCGATCACGCGGAGCCACGGAGGTGCAACGGGGATATGACCCCGGTGGGCACCGTCAGCAAGTTCATCCTGTACCTGTGGCGGGCAGACGAATTCGAACGGCAATTGTGCAGCGAGATCAAGGGCGCCCGCCCGGGCGAGGGCGATGAGCGGACCGGTGTTGATCGCGACGCTTTCAGGCATGCTTGGAGAAGGCCAGTTCGGCGTCGGCATCTTCCGGTCGGAGGTTGCTGATGGAGACGCCGGCGCGAGGGAGTGCAAAGAGGAACTCGATGCGGGTCATGTTACACAGTTCGGCGGCCTGGCCGGAGGTGGCGCGACCCAATTCGTAGAGCTTGGCGGCGAGGAGAAACCTCGCCTCCTCGGAGAACTGCAGCGGCGAAAGGCCGAGGCTCGCCAGGAGTTCGTCGCCGTAATCGATCGTCAGCGTTCGTCGCACTTGAATTCCTCGTCACATTCTGGTGAGTCCGCTGCTCAACCATTATATCGCCGCCCGGGCTCGCGCGTCGAACGGAGTCGACATTCGCCAACGGCGCGTCGCGCACACCATTTATTGGGACGGCTGGGTCGCTGGGAGGGGGCATGGCTTATTCTGGCTTGCGGGGTCCAATCGGTGGGAGAGATCTAAGTCCGCTTCGTTGTCCATCGGCTCCCACGGCTCCCAATTCAGCTCTGCGACGAGCTTCTCTTGCGTGGCGGCGAGTTCGGCGGGTGTTACGTCGGTAATGGCAGCGTCATCCAGATACCGACGCAGGACATCTTCAATAATCGCACTCAGGTCGCGACCCTGTTCAAGGGCGAGGTGCCGGAGCCGATCCTCAAGCTGCCTGGACAGGTCGATGGTCATCTCATCATTGTATCTCGCGCAAGCACCGGAAACAACAAATGACTCGGGGCTCCGGCGATGTGACCGAGAAAAGTCCACTTCTGCTCATTCAGGCTTGAGGAGGACCTTCAGTGCCGGTCGGGCGCGGCCGGTGAGGGCGTCGTGGAGGGCGGCGCGGAAGTCGCGCAGTGGGTACGTGCGCGTGGGGAAGAGTTCGGGGCGGAGCGCACCGCGCGAGATGAGGTCGAAGACGAGTTCGTAGGTGTGGCGCGGATGGCCGTTGACGGTTTCGAGCTGGCGGCCGGAGCAGCCGATGACGTTCAGCTCGGTGAACCAGAGCGGCGTGGTGTCGACGACGGCGATCGAACTGGTGCCGACAGCGACAAGGGTGCCGCGTTCTCGGGTGAACTTGGCGGCGTCGGTGAGGGCATCCCCGGTGCCGACGCAGTCGTAGACGAGGTCGAAGCCGCCGAGGAGGCCCTGGCTGCCGAAGCGGCCGGGGACGCGGCGGGCGCCGACGAGGGCGGCGAGGCGGTCGTAGCGCTGCGCGGCGGGTTCATCGCGGCGGGTGTGCAGCGTGTGCGTCGCGCCCAGGGTGCGTGCGAGCGCCAGGCGTTCGTC
>CAZNDQ010000618.1:0-2594 GCA_964571825.1 uncultured Planctomycetales bacterium
GCCGCCGACGCAAGACACGCCAGACGCCGACACATGGACGTTCCGTATCGGCAACGGGACGAACTACATCGAAGGCTCTTTCGGCCCCGGGGGCAGGTTCGATTCAACCGGGTTCGACAGCAAATCGATGCGCCTGAATGTCGCGATCAAGGCGCCTGTTCGGCGCATAAAGCCCGCGTGGATGGACGATGTTCCGCTGCTGACATGGGCCGAGATTCCGAACACGAAGATGACTTCGGCAGGGTCTGGCACCGGCATCACGGCATACTCGGGGGCGACCTATCGCGGCACGACGATGCTGGTGTTCGGGGGCGGGCACACGGACTACAAGGGCAATGAAGTCATCGCGCTGGACCTGAGCGCGGATGAGCCTGCGTGGACGCGGATCGGAGAGCCTACTGTCTCGCCGGTCTACAACTATCCGTATCAGGCGGACGGCCTGCCTTCCAGCCGGCATACGTACTGGTCGTTGCATTGGGTCGAGCGCCATAACCGACTGTTTCTGATGGGAGGGGTTGGTTCGTACGACACGGATTACGAGAAGGCAACATCTTTCGCGATGGACGGGTTCGACCCGGACACGGGTGATTGGGACCCCGGTCAGTGGGACGGTGACCTGATGCAGTGGGATTACTCGATCCCTGCCTCGTGGCCGCAGGTGCCGAAAGTTCAGAGCGGCAAAGGGTCGGTCTGCACAGACAAGCACATTTGGGAGACAGTCGACTCGAAACTCTGGCGTTGCGATTTGACAACGATGCAGTGGACGGATTGCGGGACGATGTACGGCAGCGGTGAGCCGGATACCATGCTGTTACATGATCCGAAGCGCAACAGACTTTTCCGCCCATACAAGCTCTATAACGGCAGCAGTCCGCAGTATTTCGATCTGGACGGGTACGCGGGCGGAATGCCGCCTTATACGGATGTGGCGTTCACCGGGGCCGACATGCCGGCATCGTGGAAGAACAACACACTGACTTATTGCGCTGAGCGGGATAGCTATCTGGCTTACGAGCACATGGATGCAACGTGGAAGATTCGCGAAATCAATCCGGATACGTTTGCGGTTTCAGTTCTATCGCTTTCAGGTGATCCTCCGGCGGCTGGCAATCGAATGTACCGACGCTTCTGGTACATCCCCGAGTTGCGCTGCGTGATTGCTGCTCGCAACGCCAGCACGAACGTATTCTTTTTCAGGACCGGGTGATGGGTGTAAAGGTAAACAGCGCATCGCAGTGGCTCTCGGGTACGCTGTCGAACCCGCCGAGTGAAACTCAATGGCGGTTGATTACGGCGCATGTGAATTTATCGTCGTCCGTGTCCGAGCAGCATGCGGTGAATCTGTATTCGACGGACGAGACTCGTAGCGCGCGCCTGCGCTTTGGGCAGCTTTCTTCCAAGCCGCATCCAAACTTCGTCGTCAACAACGGCGGCGGTTCAAGAGTACAAAACCAAAACACTGACTATTTGACACTCGACGAGTGGTACGCGGTTGCTGTTCTCGTCGGTCCGAATAACGGAGCGTCAAACGCGGTGCTGAAGACGTATCTTGACGGCGTGGCGCTCAAGCGAACTACGGACGTGGCGTACGCCACCGTCGAAAACACCGATCTCGACAAGATCATGATCGGTCAAAAGTTCGAGTGGGGCGCGGCACAGTATCTGCGCGGATGGGTTGCTGATGTCGCAGTCTGGACGCCCGCCGACGAAGATGAGGCCGACGACATCGCCGCCGAGGCCGCAACGATGGCGGCAAGCGATGTCACGGCAGGCAGCCCGATCTGGTACGCGCCGCTCTACGACGACGGGTCCGTGTCTGTGGGTGGTAGTGTACTCGCCGCGCAGCCGTCGCCCGCAACGCCGCCGACCTACAGCACGACCGATCATCCCGACTTTGACGGCACGGCGCCCGATGCGCCGACGATTGGTTCCGTCACCGCCGTCACCCATAAAGCCGCCCGGATCAACTGGACCGACAACAGTTCCGACGAGACCGGCTTCGCGGTGCAGTACGGCGTGTCGGTGAGCGGCACCGTTTCATCGTGGTCGGCAGCAGCAAATAGCCCTGCGGCAGCGAACGCCACCTACCTCGACATCACGAGCCTCACCCCCGAGACGGATTACAAGGCGCGAGTCAGAGCATTCAATGCATCGGGTGAATCCGCATGGGTCGAAACAGCGGAATTCACGACCGGCTCGGCACCGGCTGCGGTCAAGGGCGTGCGGGTGACGCTCGGGGATGGAACCACTCCTGCGGCCAGCGTCACGGGGCTTTCCGTCTCGTGGTGGGATCTGGGCTACCCGTCGGGTGTGCCCGACTTCGAGGATGATGGTCTTTCGACCGACAACGCGGGCCTGCTTGAGATCGACATCGACTCGGCCACGAGCCTGAATCTCGATGATGTCGGATACGTCGCGGTGTACAAGCTCGGCGCGGAGCCAGAGGATGATTTGATCGCAGCCGGTCGCACTGCGGTCGTGGACGTGGCCTGATGCTGCACTGGCGAGACTCCTACTTCAGCGCCCATCTGTGGTGGGCCAAGTCGTATGCCGAAGAGGATGACGATCGCGATGAGATCGTGGGCGGCGGCGAG
>CAZNDQ010000619.1:0-2587 GCA_964571825.1 uncultured Planctomycetales bacterium
CACCGTCATCCTTGGACATCTCCACCAGTTGCGTCGAAATCGGTAGATTGGGATAAACGTGCGCTACGCTGTTCACCAGCAGCAGCGACCCCGTCGTCGGAAACGCCAGCCGCGCATCACCCGAGTTGTTGAACCACAACGGAACCGGTTTCACCTTGTCAGGCGCGTCGATCCCGTTGGAAAGCCCAAGCCGGGTCTGAATGTTCGTCGGCGCATTGTCCTGCTTGTCGAAAACCTCCACCGCCTCCACGCCAACGGCAAAGCGCCACTCACGCAGCGGCTGGTTCGGATCGGGCGGCCCGAACGTCACACGCCGCGCCACAATCGTCTTGAACTTGCTAAAATACGTCGCGTCGCCTTCGTGATCCTCCGGACTCAGCCACTCATCGCGATCTTCCACCGTACCGCTGCCGCCGTCGCCGCCCTCGTCCTCCTCCGCGTTTTCGATATCAATCTCGTCGATTGTGAACCAAGACCCGTCGACAATAACCCTGAGCGTGACCGTCTTGCCGACAATCAGGTTGGCGTCCGTCACATCATGGGGGCGCGAACTCAACCCCGGTTGGGCCCGATTCGAGATTGCCGCCAGATTGTCCGATCGCGTTCCAAATCCCGGCGCATTGACCTGACCGACCACGGACGCCGCCGGAATCTCCATCTGGGGCAGCGTCACAATCATGCCGCCGCTCTCAACCTGAAACTGCCCGCCCGCAAGCGTAATCTTGTACGGCCACGGATTGAACAGTTCGATTGCATAGTCCGTCAGCTTGAACTCGCCCGGGCTGTTGTCCATGTCTCCGTCGTACTTGCCCGCCTTGTACGCCATGCTGATGAACGGCAGTCCTTCGATCCCGATCTGCGCCGGACCCGCGCCGATCCCGGGCGGCCCCCCGCCGCCGTCAAGTAGATACTTGTATTCCGGAAACGTAACGCTGTCATAGCGCAACGACGTTACGTGCAACGGACTGAACGTCTGCAGGTTGTCAAAATAGTCCCACGTGTTGATCGCCAGCGCACCGGCGCGGATCATCCGCCGACGCCTGTTCTCCGTTGCGTTCGTGCTGATATCATCGTCGCCGGCTGGCTGCCACCGCTGCAGCATCGCCAGGTAATAGCCGTAGACAAGCCGCAGATACTGCTCGCGGTTCGGCGGGCTGTCGACCAGATCGGCCAGCGAGAACTTGGTAAACCCGGCGTACCGGTTGCCCTCTTCATCCAGCGGCCGTAACCCTTCGTCCGGCAGATAGCCCTGACCGTTCGCCACGCGCCGCAACAGGCCCGACATCCATACCCGATTCCGACTCAAGTCTACGGATTTCTGGTCCGCCAGACCGTAAGGCAGCTTCGCGACTTCGTCATAGAACAACGCCTTGAGATAGTGCGTCTCGCTCTCCGACGCCCCCGGACGCCCGTCGTTCTCATTCCGCAGTGGCCGCAGCAGGTCATCATACGCCACCGTCGTCACCAGATGCCGCCGATCATAATCAGTATTGTTATTATCCAACGTCATCCAGTTTCGCTGGTAGGTCGTGTGGTCCTCCCCGCCCGCATAGTTCCCGTTGCCACCCAGCAACTCCTGCGCCAGGTCGTACGGCATTGGCTTCCAACGCGGCATGTTCTGGTTGATCGAATCCCGTGTCTGGAGCCAGGCCTGGTTCTCGCGCTCGAACGGCGTCCGCGGGTCCACCTGCCGCGCCGCGTTGTTGCTCGCGTTCGGGTCATACTTCGGCGGCAGGCAGAACCGCCGTCGCAGGTTCACCTCTTCCATCGCCGGATCGAGCTCCGGATCGTTCCGCCCCAGCAGCCGGACCTCGTTCACATTAGTCCGCCCAGTCGCCGCCAGCAGCAGCGTCTCCGGCGTATCCTTGTCCAGCAGCACCATCCCCCCGTGTCCGATCACCCGCAGCGCCACCTTGTGGTTCCGCGGCAGCCCGGGAATTACCGACTCCCAGTCCAGCTCGTCCGGCGCAGCCTCCGCCTCAGGAGCCAGCAAATCGGGCACCATCGGGTCTCCCGCTTTCTCGTTGTACGCTCGATCCTGCGTGACGAATAGGAAATCCGGATACCCGTCGCCGTCCGCATCGGAATAGAACTGCCACTTGTTGAGTTCCAGAGGACGAGTTCGGATCAGATCAAAGCGCTCAGCACCCAGCGCCAGCGACATGAACGGCTGAAGAACGGGCTGATACGACAGCCGCGGCTTGTTGTCGCGCAGCGACGAGACCGCGAACCACTTCCAGATCTGGCCATTGTCAATCGGGTCTTGGTACGCGAAATACGGCTCGTTCGCCGAAAGAAGACCATCACCGATCGACGCCGGCGCCGGATTACTCCTGTCATACGTCTGCGCAAACGACCCCGGCGCATCCCACGCATCCTCCCGCACCGACCCGCTCTTCCCGTCCAGGTCGTCGTTGTACGGGATCCCGTCCGCCCCCACCGCGTCCAACCTGAGCTGCCGCAGCACGTCCCGCAGCACCAGCCGCAGCGACACCGACAGATCGCCCGTGCCCCCGGCCCCCCCGCCCAGCGACGCCGTCCCCCCCGCCCTCACCCCCCCCGGGGCCCCCGCCCCCCACCGCCCGTC
>CAZNDQ010000620.1:0-2580 GCA_964571825.1 uncultured Planctomycetales bacterium
ATCCGTCGCGTTGTACAGCTCCACCCACTCCGCCAGCGACGGCGTCGGCTCGCTAGACGCCGGGTTGTACATGATCTCGCTGATGACGATCCCCCCGCACTGCACGATCAGGTCCACCCGCGTCACCGGAGACGTCAGAATCCCGTCGTACGCCTGAAAATCGAATCCCGTCATCCCGCACGTCCCGTTGTTCACGTAGCGCAGCGCGTTGAACGGCGAACGCGGAATCAGATACCCGCCCCCCGACACGTCCGCCGGCGTAATCACGTAGTTCGGCGTCCGCGTCCGATCGATCAACTGCCCGTTGTCCGGCAGCGACCGCACGATGAAAAACAGCAGCCCGAAAAACGGCCGCGTCGCGTCCGCACCCGTCAGCGTCACGTCCTTCGTCTGCCCCGGCCCCATCATCACCGTCTGCGCATTCGCCGTCGGCGGCTGGTTCCCCGTCGTCGCCCCCACCAGAAAACACGGCGAGCCGATGTCCTGCCCGCCGTAAACGCCCGCCGCCGTCACCTGGATCCGCCCGCCGACACTGTCCCCGTTCGCGTGCAGCCGCCAGTTGCTTCCCAGGTCGTTCTCTTCCGCCGTATACGACGCATAGTCCGTGTTCGTCGGAAAGTCCGCCGGCACCAGCGTGATGCTCGACTGATTGTTGTCCACCGGCCACGGATCGAAGTCGTCGTAGTTCACCACGTCGATAATCTGCGCCCCGTCGTTCAGCGTCAGCACCTCGTCGTCCGTGTGCAACCCCCCCGTCGCGCAGTCCACCGGCAGCAGCGGCAGATCGTTTTCCGGAATCCCGTCGTTGTTCGGGCTGTTCCCCAGATTGTTCCCCACCATCGCACCCTGCGCCGTCCCGTCCGCCAGCAGTTGCAGCACCTGCGACTCCGGCCCCAGACCCCACGCCGTCTTGAAGTCCGACACCAGCGGCGGACTCGCCCCGCCGTCCGGAATGATCACCACCACGTCGAACGATCGCAGCGTGAACGCCGGGATCGACCCGCTCCGCCGCAGCGTGCACTGACCCGTGATCTTGTCTTCGTCCTGAAAAAACCATTCGCCGATGCGGATGTCCGACAGCGTCGGATTGAACAGCTCGATCCACTCCGGCCGCGCCGGAATCCCCGGCTCGTCCGACGCCGGGTTGTACATGATCTCCGTGATGATCACGTCCCCCGGCTCCCCCACCTTCGGCGCAATCTGCCCGCGGATGTCACCCGACGGAAAACCCGCCGACGCAATCTGAATGTACAGCTCATCGTTGTTGAGCTGCGCCACCTCCGTCGCCGTCACCGGCCACGTCTGCACGACCGGAGACGTCACCGCCGAAAACGTGAACAGCTTCGTCCCGTTCGTCCCCGCCGTCCCGACGTACACCGCCGCCGACACCGGCGACGCCACGTCGTGGTCCACCACGAACGTCATCTCCGTCTCTTCGTCGTTCAGCAGCGCCACCGCCTTGGCAAACGCCGTGCTCCCCGACGGCGGCACCACCTGCGACTCTTCCATCACGAAGCTGAAGCGCGTATCCGCCACAGCGCAAGACGCCCACACCGTCAGCACTACCGCCGCCCCGCAACTCGCCGCTCGCGCTCTCATGCGCCGCCCCTTCGCGCTGAACCGTTGCCGGCTCCGCCTCTACGTTCGGGTGCCGATGACGATGCGATCAACTCAGATTGGAACTCGCCACGCGGACCGGCGCTGCAGAGTTGGACTGTTGGGTGCTGCCCCTCCCTGACCGGTCCGCCAACAGTTATTCTTGCCGGACCGCCCCCCAAACTCAAGTAGAAACCGCTCTCCGACGGCGCGCGGCCGCCATTCGTACCTATCCCCACGTGCTCACAGGAGATAGGTTCCGTTAAGAACGTGTTAACCAACCGCGCCAAGCAGAACTTTACACGGCCTGTACCGCCCCTGCCGCCTGCAACGCCTGCATCGACAAACCCAACCGCCGCCCGCACGCGCCTATACTCCGGTTCGCAAACCCGGACCGGAAGGAGATCCCCCAATGTCGAACAAGCTCACCGGCAAAGTCGCCGTCGTCACCGGCGCCTCCAAGGGCATCGGCGCCGCCATCGCCCGCCGTTTCGCCGCCGAGGGCGCCGCCGTCGTCGTCAACTACGCCACCAGCCGCGAGGCCGCCGACCGGCTCGTCGCCGAGATCGCCAAAGCCGGCGGCAAGGCCATCGCCGTGCAGGCCGACCTCTCCAGCGAACCCGACGTCCGCCGCCTCTTCGCCGAAACCCGCAAGGCCTTCAACCGCCTCGACGTCCTCGTCAACAACGCCGGCATCTATCTCTTCGCGCCGCTCGACGAGATCACTCCCGACCACTTCCACCGCATGTTCAACCTCAACGTCCTCGGCCTCATCCTCGCCTCGCAGGAGGCGGTACGCCTCTTCGGCCCCGCCGGCGGCAGCATCATCAACATCAGCTCCGTCGTCGCGACGGCCGCGCCGCCGAACGTCGCCGTCTACAGCGCCACCAAGGCCGCCGTCGACGCCGTCACCCGCTCCCTCGCCCAGGAACTCGGCCCGCGCCGCATCCGCGTCAACGCCCTCACCCCAGGCATGGTCGAGAC
>CAZNDQ010000621.1:0-2573 GCA_964571825.1 uncultured Planctomycetales bacterium
CGATCGACTTCGCCGGCCCGATCCCGCGGGAGTTCGACTTCGCCATCCCGCTGGCGCAGGACGGCGACGACGACACGCAGGTCTTCAGCTTCTACATCGGCACGACGTTCTAACGCACAGCGGCAATACGGTGAGAACAAGATCCGGAACCGCCCGGTGGTGCCAACGCGCACGTCAATCGGCGTGTTTGAGCGGATCGCGTGCCCAGCGCTTCGTCTGGAAATCGAAGACGAACGTGGCAGACTCATCGGGACGAGTGGCGCAGCGGGCCTCGATCTGTATGCCGCGTTCGGTGGCGAAGGCGTAAAGGCGGTCAAAGCCGGGGTGGTCCGGGGGAAGGCGGTCCTCGCGGACGGTGCAGGTCTCGGCCGGCGCGACGCCGAGGACGCGCTGCTTGTCGAGGCCGATCTTCAGTCCGTGAATCTGCAGCAGGATCAACTCACCGACGCGCTTATAGAGCACGACGTAAAGGCGGTCGCCGCGGGGGTTGGTCGCCAGCGCGCCGAGATACGCTGGTGGACCGTCTCCGGGCAGCGATTGCGACAGCAGGTCCGGCGCGGACCACATCGGGCGGGCGCCGTCTAGCGGGTTTCCGGATTGGTTATCGCGCGGCGGGCGGACCTCGACGAGATGGAACAACTGTCGCGTCGGGTCGGGCGTGCGCGCGGCCGCGGCATGCGTGTCGAGCGCCACGGCGACGGCCTTGTCGCGGATAGCGAGCAGGGCGAGCGCGCGGACGCGGGGATCGGCGGCGCGCGGGCCGACCGCGCCGGTGCCGGCGGGCTGGGTGAGCAGCGAAATACACAGGGCAAGCGTCACCATGCCTGATCGGTACTCATTCTACCGGCGACCGGACGCGGCGCCGCAGCCTGGGCTAAACCCCGATGTCCTCGTTCCAGAGCGTCGGATGGTCGCGAATGAAATCGGTCATCAGGCGGACGCACTCGGCGTCGTTGAGGATCGTGAGGTCGACGCCTCGCTGGCGGAGGTACGCCTCGGGGCCCCGAAAGGTGCGATTCTCACCGACAACGATACGGGGGATCTTGTACAGGAGCGAGGCACCGCTGCACATGTCGCACGGGGAAAGGGTCGAGTAGAGCGTGGCGCGGGCATAGTCGTGCGCGGTGAGCCGGCCGGCGTTTTCGAGGCAGTCCATCTCGGCGTGGAGAATGGCCGAGGTGCGCTGGACGCGCCGATTGTGCCCGCGCCCGACGATTCGCTCGTCGATGACCAGAACGGATCCGATCGGGATGCCGCCCTCGCGCAGGCCAGTCTTGGCTTCGTCGATCGCCGCACTCAAAAAGGGGTCCATAGTGCGCCTCCGTCTGGCGGTTGACAGCGGAACGCGCGCCCGGCGAAACGCGGATTGTCGCCGCAAGTCGGGCGAGCGCGGGGGTCCAGCGCTATTGGCTGGGTAAGGACGGGCGGTCAGAGGGGACGCCAGACAGCCGACGATGGGAGTCGAACCCATAACCTCAGCTTTACGAAAGCTGTGCTCTGCCATTGAGCTACGTCGGCATCGACCGGCCGCGCCGGCGACCGATCATGAACGCCGAATGATAAGACCGCGGAATTGGCTCTGCAAACACACGGCTCGGCTGTCCGCAGAGGAAAGGCGGGAGGAAAGGGGGCCGATAATAATTCCATCCGTGCTTTACTGGCAGGATTGGGGTAACAAGGCGGCGAAAAAAGTTGTTGGAATCGGGTCTGGCGGGCCCGTATACTGATCGTTTTGCATGCTGAGATCGGAAGGTACGCAGGAGGGTTCAGCTCCATTCCTGCCCTTTTCATCCCGGTGCGACGTTCCCGGAGGGGAATGTGCACACCAACGCCCCAAAAAGGAGTTCGCAATGGCTCGACAGATCTGCGCAGCGCTGTGCATGGTGTTTCTTTGTTGCGGCGTGAACGCCCTGGGTGCGGACGTGTACCGCGTCACGGGCGGGAGCACGAGCATCACGTTCAACGAAGCGCTGCTGGCCGATCTGGGGTTACAGCTCGAAGCGGTTCGCGCGACGGCGGAGCCGGCCGCGGACATGCCGGACGCCGCGGCATTTGCCATTGACCCGGCGTCGACGATGCGGATTGCCGTCGCGGGCGCGCAGGTGACGCTACTTGACGGCGAGTTGCGACACGACGGCGGTGTGGTGTTCTTGCTGAACGGGCAGGACGTGCCGTTCCTCGATTTCGTCAACGTGCTGACGCCGGCGCGGGGAAAGGACAACATCGCGCTGCTCGACGGTGCAGCCGATGGCCCCGTGATGTTCGACACGCAGTTTGCGCAGCGTTTCTTCGATGCCGAGACGCAACAGGTCTTGATCCGCTGGGTCGATCTGAAGATCTCGCAAGGCTGGGCGGAGTCGGTTGACCGGCCCGACCTGGCGGGCTGGGTGATCGGTTCATATAGCACGACATTGACGCTGGAAAAGACGGGCAAGATGCGCCCGACTGTGCTGGAGCAGCCGGCCGCGCCGGTGGACGAGGTGGGGGAGCGCGGCACCGTGCTGGACGTGTCGCTGTTCGCGCTGAGCGACTTTGCCCAGCAGGGGCGCGAGGGCACTTTTCCAAACGGCGAG
>CAZNDQ010000622.1:0-2572 GCA_964571825.1 uncultured Planctomycetales bacterium
CCGACGAACAGCCCGCCCACACCCGCGACGACCCCCACGGCCGTCCACTCCCACGCCCGCGTCCCCGCCCCCGTCGCCCGCGGCTTCGGCAGCGCCAACACCACCAGCACGTACGCCCCGATCAGCCCCTTCAGCCACGGCTCCATCTGCGACGCCGGCCCCAGCCCCGCCAGCAGCGCCGCCCCCGCGGCCGTCCCCGGGATCATGCCCAATGTGAACCTGCGGAACGTCGGCCAGTCGATGTGCCGCAGAAACACGAGGCTCCGCGTCCCCAGCCCCGCGAGCTGCACGGCCGAGTGCATCGAGATCGCCTCGGCGTGCGGCAGAAAGCTGCTCAGCACCGCCAGAAACAGCGACCCCCCGCCCATCCCCAGCATGCCCGAGATGAGCGATGTCGCAAACGCCGCCGCCGCCAGAAACACATACGTCAATGCCACGCCGCGATGCTACTCACCCCGCGACCACATGACGAACCCGCGCTGCGCTCCCCAGAGTCAACGCTCCATTCATCTGCTGGTGCGAGAATCCCTTCTCGCACCCCGATTCCGCGGGAATCCTTTCCCGCGCCCCGTCATGCTGAACGCAGCGAAGCATCTCCAATCACACTTCCCGTCCAGTACGCCAACAACCGCGCGCCCATCGCGTCGCGCCGAAATGGCCGATAACGTCGCCTGCAGCACGGCGCAGCCTCCGCGCCGCCCGCCTGCGCGCGCAAACCCCGTCGCTCGCGCAGTCGGCGCCGCGCACATCTTCCAAATCCGCCGACCATCGGATACACTAACGGGATTGCAGCCGAGCGGGCCGCGACGCCGTTCCCTTCCCGACAGAGGCGTGTCATGTCCGCCAACTTCCCGCGCACCATGCGCTCGCTGAAATCATCCGGCCGGCTCGAGTCGCGCGGCTTTCTCGCTGCCGCCGTCGTCCTGCTGCTCATCTGGTGCGTCTGGTTTGTCGCCGCACGCGTCGCCGTCCACGAACTCAGCGATGCCGCGCGGCTCGAAGTGACCGCCGCCGTCGTTCCCGTCCAGACCGACGCCGCCGGGCTCGTCGTCCGGCAGAATCTGCGCGTCGGCGACAACGTCCGGCAGGGCGACGTCCTCGTCGAACTCGACGCCGAATCCGATCGCCGCGCACTCGTCGAAGAGCGCACGCACGCCGCCGGACTGACCAGCGAGATCGCCGTCCTGCAGCGCCAGTTGGCTTCCGAGGAGCAGTCGCTTCAGGAAATCGCCGCCGCCGCCGAGGTCGCCAACGTCGAGGCACGCCAACGCCACGAACTCGCGCGAATCAACGCCGCCTTTTCGCGCGAAGAGTTGGAATGGCTCGAAGAGCTGCGCCGCCGCGGCAGCGCCAGCGAACTCGAACTCCTTCGCGCACACGCCGCCACCGATGCCGCCGCCAAATCCGAGGAAATCGCCGAGGTCACCGTCCGCCGCGTCGAACGCGAACAGCAGGAACGCCTCGAAAAACAGCGCGCCCTCCTCGAAGCACTGCGCAAGGACCGGGCCCGGCTCACCTCCGAACTCGAACAGGCGCAAGCCGCCGTCAGCCGCCTCGAACACGCCGTCGAGCGCCGCCTCGTCCGCGCGCCCGGCGACGGACGCATCGGCGAATCTACGGATCTCCCTCCCGGCAGCTTCGTCCAGCCGGGCGACACCATCGCGCGCATCATTCCGCCGGGCGCACTCCGCGTCGTCGCCTTCTTCCCGCCCGCGACGGCCCTTGGTCGCATCGCGCCCGGTCAGCCGGCACGCGTTCGACTCTACGGCTTCCCCTGGGGACAATACGGCAGTCTCCCCGCCACCGTCACCGCCGTCGCCGAAGAGCCGCGCGACGGACGGGTCCGCGTCGAGTGCCGTCTCCATCCGGACCGCGACACCCCGATCCCCCTGCGCCATGGACTCCCCGGCGCCGTCGAGGTCGAAGTGGAGCGCCTCTCCCCCGCGGCCCTCGTGCTGCGGCTCGTCGGACGATCGCCGCCGCCGGTCCCGGCTATGGTCACGGGGAACAACTGATGTCGCCGCAAACCGCTGTCAGCCGACGCGGGCGACGCTTCAGCGCCCCGGAGGTCGTGCAGATCTCCAACATGGACTGCGGGCCGGCATCGCTCAAGTGCCTTGCCGACGGCTTCGGCGTCCGCGTCAGTTACGGCCGGCTCCGCGAAGCCTGCCAGACCGATCTCGACGGCACATCGATCGACACCATCGAGCAGATGGCCGCGCAACTCGGGCTCGTCGCCGAACAGGTGCTCCTGCCCGCCGATTACCTTGCGCTTCCCGAAGGACGTTGTCTCCCCGCCATCGTCGTTGTGCAACTGCCCACCAGCGCCGCGCACTTCGTCGTCGTCTGGCGCCGCGTCGGCCGCTTCCTCCAGATCATGGACCCCGCCGGCGGACGACGCTGGGTCGCCGTCGAACGATTCCTCGACGATGTGTACGAACACGTGCACGCCGTCCGCGCCGACTCCTGGCGCCGCTGGGCCGCCACCGATGAGTTTCTTCGCGTCCTCCGCGCGCGCCTCGCGCGGCTGGGAGCGGGTCCCCCCGGATCGGCCCGTGCGCTACCGCATCCA
>CAZNDQ010000623.1:0-2555 GCA_964571825.1 uncultured Planctomycetales bacterium
CCGTCTCGTAGTACTGGTGCCGCTCGTTGCCGAACGTGAAGTTGTTCATCGTCGGCGCGGCCGACGCCATCACGCCGAGCGCGCCGTACAGGCAGTTCGTGATGCACTGCGAGGTCTCGACGTTGCCGGCGACGACGGCGGCCGGCGCGCGCGGGTGCAGCATCGAGCCTTCGGGCACGGCGATTTCGACCGGCGCCAGGCATCCTTCGTTCAGCGGAATGTCGTCGTCGACGAGGCTGCGGAAGACGTAGAGGACGGCGGCCGTCGTCACCGCCAGCGGCGCGTTGAAGTTGTTCGGCTGCTGCGCCGACGTGCCGGCAAAATCGATGCGCGCCGAGCGCCGCTCGCGGTCGACTTCGATCCGCACGCGGATCGTCGCGCCGTTGTCCAGCTGCACGGCGAAGGCGCCGTCGCGCAGCGCGCCGATCACGCGGCGCACCGACTCCTCGGCGTTGTCCTGCACGTGTCCCATGTAGGCGAGCACGGCGTCGCGGCCCATCTCGTGGATCAGGCCCAGCAGCTCTTCGCGGCCCTTTTCGTTGGCGGCGATCTGCGCGCGCAGGTCCGCCAGGTTCTGCTCCGGATTGCGCGCGGGCCAGCGCGCCGCCAGCAGCGCCGCGCGCAGGCCGTCCTCGTCCATCCGCCCGGCCGACACCAGGCGGAAGTTGCTCAGCAGCACGCCCTCCTCTTCGATGGTCCTGCTGTCCGGCGGCATCGAGCCGGGCGTGCGTCCGCCGATGTCGGCGTGGTGCCCGCGCGAGCCGATAAAAAACAGGATCTCGCGCCCTCCGTCGTCGAACACCGGCGTAATGACGGTGATATCGGGCAGATGCGTGCCGCCGGCGTACGGGTCGTTCAGCACGTAGACGTCGCCGGGGGCGAGCGGCGGACCGGATTCCTCTCCGGCGTCCCGCGTCTTCGGATGCCGGGCGAGAATCGCCCGCACGCTTGCGCCCATCGACCCGAGGTGCACCGGAATGTGCGGCGCGTTGGCGACGAGCCGGCCGTGCGGATCGAAGATCGCGCAGGAAAAATCCAGCCGCTCCTTGATGTTGACCGAGTGCGCGGTGTTCTGCAGCCGGTAGCCCATCTGCTCGGCGATGGCCATGAAGCGGTTGTTGAAGATCTCCAGGCGCACCGGATCGACGTCGGTGCCGATCGCCCGCTGCGCGGCGCGCGGCTGGCAGCGCTCGAGCACCAGATCGCCGGCGGCCGTCATGCCGGCCCGCCAGCCCGGATCGACGACCGTCGTCGCGTTCGCCTCGACGACGATGGCCGGCCCGTCGAAAGTCTCGCCGGCGCGCAGCTCTTCGCGGTGGTACAGGGCGACTTCGCGCCAGCGGCCGGCGCAGTACATGCGCGCGCGCTGCGCCGGGCGGACGGGCGTGCGGGGCGAGTCCGCCTCCGGGGACAGTCGCGGGGCGTCGTGCTCCTCGACACCTGCGGACTGCCCCGCTGCTGTACCTTGTTCCGCTCCCGCCCGCACGTCTGCGCGCTTCGAACTGGCCTCGACGACGGCCGCCTCGATGACCAGCGCCCGGTTCGGCAGCAGGAACGAAAACCGCTGCTGCCACTGCCGCTCGAAGGCGACCCGCATCGCGGCTTCGTCCGCCAGTTCGACCGGCAGCGCCGTGTCGGTGCCTTCGTAGCGCAGCGTGAGCTTCGCGACGACGTTCAGGCCGTCCGCCGGCTCGCCCTGCTCCAGCAGTTCGCGGCGCGCCGCTTCGGCCAGCGCGTCGACGCGGGCGCGGGCAAACTCCAGGCCGGCGGCGTCCAGCCGCCGTTCGACCGACTCCTCGCGCATCGCCACCGGGTCGGCCAGCCCCATGCCCCAGGCCGACAGCACACCCGCGTACGGATGCACGAGCACGCGCTGCATCGCCAGCGCGTCGGCAACCGCGCAGGCGTGCTGGCCGCCGGCGCCGCCGAAAGTCGTCAGCGTGTAGCGGGTGACGTCGTAGCCGCGCTGCACCGAGATCCGGCGGATCGCGTTGGCCATGTTCTCCACGGCGATTTCGAGGAAGCCGCTGGCCAGCGCTTCGACGCTGGTTTGGCGAGACGCAGGAACCTCGTCCGCGGATGACTCCCGCCACGCCTGCACTGGCTTGCCCATCCGCGAGTCCGCGCTCGAAGGCGCCCCATGGTGTGCCGGCTCCTGCGCAGTTGCCGCTTGCACCGCCGCATTTGTCATTTGTATCGGCGCATTTGCCGCTTGCGCCGATGCATTTGCCACTTGCGCCGACGCGCCGATCAATGCGTCCGCCTGCACGTCCGTCCGTGCCTCTACTTCCGCAGCCAGCGCCGCAAACCGCTCGTGCACCACAACTTCATCCAGCGCTTCGTTCGCCGCCGGGCCGAAGACCTTCGGAAAAAACGCCGGCTGGATACGCCCGAGGAGCAGATTGGCGTCGGTCACCGTCAGCGGTCCGCCGCGCCGGTAGCAGGCCGGTCCCGGATCGGCGCCGGCCGACTCGGGGCCGACGCGCAGGCGCGCGCCGTCAAAGCGCAGGATCGAGCCGCCGCCGGCGGCCACCGTGTGGATGCTGAGCATCGGC
>CAZNDQ010000624.1:0-2540 GCA_964571825.1 uncultured Planctomycetales bacterium
GACGGCCCGATGTGGCGGCTGTGGCCCCAGGCGCTGGTCGGCGCGGCGGCGCTGTTGCCGCTGCTGGTATTGCGGCATGTCCTGGGCGAACCGCTCCTGTGGGGGGCCTTCGTGTTCCTGGCAGTGCTGCTGCCGGGGGCCACAGGATTGCTGTATTGCGTGGTTTTCGCGCGGTCGCGGCGGTACATCGCTGCAGGGCCAAACGGGCTGGCGTGGAAGTTTCCGCTGGGGCCGGTGCGGCGCGCGGGCTGGTCGCGAATCTCGTTTGACGAGCCGGGTGGGGCCCCGCGAGTGATGTCGCGCGGGCGGGTGCGCGGGATCGCACTACCGGTGCAGTTGCTCTCG
Organism: uncultured Planctomycetales bacterium; assembly: GCA_964571825.1. Classification (GTDB taxonomy): domain Bacteria; phylum Planctomycetota; class Phycisphaerae; order UBA1845; genus CAZNDQ01. The sequence continues at coordinate 346 of CAZNDQ010000624.1, forward strand.
CGCGCGGAGCGGCGAGCGCTCTACGCGGCGCTGAGCGCGTGCGCGGAACGGTTCACGTCTTCGGCTATTCGTTGAAATACCGGCCGAGAATGGGGCGAAGCCGCTCGACGAGCGCGGGGGCGACGCGCGACTTGTCGGACCAGATCGCCAGGCGCAGGGCGTCGTGCGCTGGGCTGGGGCCGGGCGGCACCTCGCTCAGGCTCTCGACGGTGGCACGGATCAGCGCGATGGCGTTGGCGGTGGCGTCGTGCAGATGGCTGATGATCTCGGCGAGGAGCGCGGCCTGGTCGAGGCCGGGCGCGTTCGGGCGCCAACTGTCGTAGTCGGTGACGAGGGCGACGAGGGCGTAGGCGATCTCCGCCTCGCGCGCTAACTTCGCCTCGGGGAGGCAGGTCATGCCGATGAGGTGTCCGCCCCAGCCCTGGTGCATGTGCGACTCGGCGCGGGAGGAGAACTGCGGCCCTTCCATGCAGACGTAGGTGCCGCCGTCGTGGACGCGGACGCCCACGGTTGACCGCAGTGCCAACAGCCGCTCGCGCAGCACGGGGCAGAAGGGCGAGGAGAGTTCGGTGTGCACGGCGATGCCGGACTCAAAGAAGGTCGAAGCACGACGAAAGGTCTTGTCGATGACCTGATCGACGATGACCAGTTCGCGCGGCGCCATCTGCTCGCAGAGGCTGCCAACTGCCCCACTGGCGAGGATGTGGGTCACACCGAGCTGCTTGAGGGCGAATAGGTTCGCGCGGTATGGAACGGCCGACGGCGGGTGGACGTGCCCTTCGCCGTGACGCGAGAGCAGCGCAATCTCCAGTCCATTCCACTCGGTGATGATGATGGGCGAACTCGGTTGGCCGTACGGGGTATCCATCTCGACGCGCCGCCCGGCCGTCTGCGCCGTCAGCGCGTCCGCCAACCCCGTTCCGCCAATGATCCCGATGACCGGTTTTTTCATGCCGTGTCTCCGTGCGCTCCTCGCCGGCGTCGGACGGCCGCGCCGCACGGCAGCCCGCGACGGATTGTGCAGGTCGGCGGCGCTTGGATCAATTCGATGTACGGAGCGTGGCGCGGCTCAGCGAAGAGAGCCGTTCGATCACCGGCGGGACGCGGCGGATCGCCTCGTCAATCTCGCGCTCCGTCGTCAGACGCGACAGACTGAAGCGCAACGCGCCGTGAGCATAGCGCGGCTCGACACCCATCGCCCGGATGACGTGCGAGGCCTCGAGCGACCCACTGGCGCAGGCGGAGCCGCTGGAAGCGTAGACGCCGCTCTCGCTCAGCGCCAGCATGACGGACTCACCTTCGAGCGCTTCGAACGAGACGTTGGCGGTGTTGGGCAGGCGGCACGTGCGGTCGCCATTGACGCGCGCATCGCAGCGCTCGCAGAGCGCGGTCTCCAGCCGGTCGCGCAGCAGCGCGACGCGCGTCGGCATCTCGCCGACGTGCAGCCGCGCCTGGTCGGCCGCAGCGCCGAGCCCGACGATCCCCGCGACATTCTGCGTGCCGGCGCGGAGGTTGCGCTCCTGTCCACCGCCGACCTGCTGCGCGACGAGGTGCGTCCCCCGTCGGACAAACAACGCGCCGACCCCCTTGGGTCCGTGGAACTTGTGCGCCGAGAGGCTCATCAACTGTACGGGCAGCTCAGCGAGATTGAGAGGCAGCTTGCCGGGCACCTGCGTGCCGTCGGCAAACATGACGGCCCCGTGCTGTGCCGCGACTGCCGCCACCTCGGCGACCGGGAACAACACGCCGGTCTCGTTGTTTGCGTACATGACGGCGACGACGGCTGTGTCGTCGCGCACGGCCGCACGCAGTGCCTCCATATCCAGCCGCCCCTGCACGTCGACGGGGACACGCGTGACCTCGACGCCCTCCTGTTCCAGCCGATCGGCGAGGTGCAGCACCGCGTCGTGCTCGACGGTGGTGGTGACGACGTGACGCTTGCGCGGGTAGGTACCAAGTGTGCCGCGGATCGCGAGGGCGATACTCTCCGTTCCGCCGCTGGTGAAGACGATCTCGGACGGCCGCGCCCCCAGCATCGCGGCTACCTGCTCGCGCGCGGTCTCGATGGCGTAAGCTGCCTGCTGCCCCGCGTGGTGCATGCTCGACGGGTTGCCGTAGTGGTCGCGCAGCCAGGGGAGCATCGCGTCGAGGACTTCGGGCAGCAGGGGCGTCGTGGCGTTGTTGTCGAGATAGAT
>CAZNDQ010000625.1:0-2539 GCA_964571825.1 uncultured Planctomycetales bacterium
TGCGGTTCGTCGATAAACTCATCGAGCGCATGCTCGAGTCGAACGACATCCAGTTCCGCTCGCAGGCGGCCACGGCCCTTGGCATGACCGACGATCCGGCGGCGGGCGAGCGCGTGCGTGCGCTCCTCCTCGACCCGCGTCTGCGCGCGCGCGAGCCGACCACGATCGCGTTCGCGCTCGCCGCACGGCCGAGCCAGCGGCGCGCCACGTTCGACTGGTTCAAGGAGAACCACGAGGCCTTCATCGGCCGCATCTCGCATTTCGGCTATCGCTGGCTGCCGCGCTTCGGCGCGGGCTTCTGCACGCTCGCCGAGCGCGACGAGGTGCGGACGCTCTTCACGCCGCTCCTCGGCCGGCTCGACGGCGCGGAACGCACGCTCGCCGAGACGCTCGAAGGGATCGAGCTCTGCGCGGCCCTGGTGGACGCGAAGCGCGAGGAGGTCGGGCGCTACTTCGCGGAATCTGGCGAATGAGCGGGATTCTTCGTTGTGGGAGCGACTTCGGTCGCGACAGATGTTGCAATGAGTTCCCCGAGTCGCGACTGAAGTCGCTCCCACACGGCGTGTTGTGGGCGCTTTTCGTGATTTTCATGACGGCTCCCGCGGTAGCGGCCCCCGACCTCTCCGGCGAGTGGCACTTCGACGTGCAGTCGCCGAACGGTCCCGGCCGGCGCGAGGTGCTGTTCCGCCAGGAAGGCTCGCGCATCATCGGGTTCATCGAAAGCGACTCCGCGAGCGGGCGCTTCGTCGGGAGCGTCGACGGCACGGCAGTCGAGTTCACCGCGGTCCTCGAGTTCGGCGGCGAGCCGATGGCGGCGGTTTACCGGGGCACGGTCGACGGTGATCGCATGAGCGGCACGATCGACTTCGGCCTCTACGGCAAGGCGACCTTCACCGGGCGGCGCGGGCGGCGGCCGGATGGGGCGGGCGCAGGCGCGGCGCCGGCCACGATCGAGGGCTCGGCGGCGGAGGCCGGCATCGTCGCGGCCGCCGCCGGTGATCGCTTCGGCGTCCTGCGCGAGGGCGTGCTCATGCCCGAGATGCTCGACATCCCCGGCGGGAGCTTCCGCATGGGCAACGCCGGGCCCGCCGTGAATCCCGCGTTCGGCGCGGACTATCGCGACGTGCACACGGTCACGATCTCGCCTTTCCGCATGAGCCGCTTCCCGGTGACGAACGCGCAGTACCTCGCGTTTGCGGCCGACGCGAAGCGCGAGGCGCCGCTCGCGCCGCGCGGCTGGGGCGACCTCGCGCGCTATCCGAATCACCCGGTGGTGAACGTGAGCCACGAGGACGCCCGCGCCTACGCGCAGTGGCTCGCGGAGCGCACCGGCGAGCGCTATCGCCTGCCGACCGAGGCCGAGGGGGAGTACGCCGCGCGCGGCGGCGCGGAGGGCGGGAACTACGTCTTCGGCGACGAGGGGCGGGTGGACGGCGCCAACACGGCGACCTGGCGCATCGGGCGCATGGTCACGCGCGAGGAATGGAAGGACTGGTGGGACCGCGAGGGCGACCGGCTCTCCAAGTCGCAGCCGATGACAACCCGCGTCGGCACCTTCCCGCGCAATGCGTTCGGCCTCTACGACATGACCGGCAACGTCTGGGAGTGGACCGCCGACTGGTACCAGGCCAACTACTACCGCGTCTCGCCGCCGAAGGACCCGCAGGGCCCCGCGAGCGGCGACGAGAAGGTGCTCCGTGGCTGCTCCTGGTACAACCAGCCCGACGTCTGCTTCCTCGCCACGCGCGACCGCTATGCGCCGGAGCGGCGGCTCTACTACGTCGGCTTCCGCGTCGTCGCGCAATGACCGTCCATGCAACCGGCCTGCGGACGCAGACAGCCGCACCGAAGCACGGCTCTTTGCCTATGCTGGCGGCTCCAACTGCCGCATCGAACGAGGAGAACCAACATGATGCGCCCAGCCCTGACCTTGCTGCTCAGCCTCGCCGCGGCGCTGCCCGCGGCGGCAGCCCTGAAGAAGGGTGAGTCCGCGCCGGACTTCACCGCGCGGGCCTCGCTCGCCGGCAAGGAGTTCGACTTCGTGCTGGCCGACGCCCTGAGGCGCGGGCCGGTCGTCGTCTACTTCTATCCTTCCGCCTACACCGGCGGGTGCAACGTCCAGGCGCGCACCTTCGCCGTCCACAAGCCCGAGTTCGAGGCGGCCGGCGCGACCATCATCGGCGTCTCGCAGGACAGCATCGCGCGGCTCAACGACTTCTCGGCGGATCCCGACTACTGCGCCGGCGCGTTTCCGGTCGCCTCGGACCAGGACGGCGCGATCGCGCGGGCCTACGACCTCAAGGTGACCGAGCTCAAGAGCAGCGCGATGAAGGACTCGCGCGGTCAGCCGATCGATCATGCGTTCACCGAGCGCACCACGTTCGTGATTGCGCCCGACTCGCGCATCGTCGCCACATTCTCCTCGGCGGACGACAAGATCTCGCCGGAGGAGCACGTCACGCGCGCGCTCGCGGCGGTGAAGGAGATGCGGCCGGCGAGCTAGCGCCGGCCGCCGCCGCAGCAGCGCAGCCGCCGCGTC
>CAZNDQ010000626.1:0-2529 GCA_964571825.1 uncultured Planctomycetales bacterium
CCGCTGTGGAACCGGCACAACCCGACGACGTACTATCGCATTTATGACAGCAGCACGACGGATGCGCGGATCGACCAGCCGGGCGGACCGAGCAAGATGTGCCTGTCGTGCCATGACGGGAGCATCGCCATCGGGCTGGTGCTGTCGCGGCCGGCGACGGACCCGATCGCGATGAACCAGCCGTTCATGCCGACGGGGCCGAGCAACCTGACGAACGACCTCTCGGACGATCACCCGATCGGCTTCCGGTTCGACCGGCAGCTCTCGAACCGCGACCGGCAACTGCGCACGCCGGACCAGGTCAGCGAGCGGATCAAGCTGGGGCCGCGCGGGCAGCTCGAGTGCATCGCCTGCCACGACCCGCACGACAACGAGCTGGGCAACTTCCTGCGGATCACGGACCGGCAGGGCGCGCTGTGCAACACCTGTCACCGGATGGACGGCTGGTCGGTGAGTTCGCACGCGGTGGCGCCGACGCCGGTGCCGCTGTCGGTGACGGGGGGGCAGCAGATCGCGTTCGGCAGCATGTCGGAGGCGGCGTGCGCCGCGTGTCACCTCTCGCACAGCGCGCCGCACCGCGAGCGTCTGCTGCGCGGGCGGCCGTTCGAGCTGTGCACCGGCTGTCACAACGGGCTGAACGGGCGGGACATGAGCAGCGTGCTGAACCAGCGGAGCGGACACCGGACGAACCGACTGTTCGACGTACACGACCCGGCGGAGAATCCGCTGGCGATGCCGGCGCACGTCGAGTGCGTCGACTGCCACAATCCGCACGCGGTACGGGCGAACCCGCTGGCGGCGACGCGGCTGCCGGCGGACCGCGGCAACTTTGTGCCGCCGGCGATGTCGTTCGTCTCGGGTGTCAAGGCGTCGGGGGCGCTGACGGAGCAGGCGCGGTTCGAGTACGAGGTGTGTTTCAAGTGTCATGCAGACAATCCGGTGCCGATCCCGCGGCGGATCATCCGGCAGCGCGACACGCTGGACAATCTGCGGCTACAGTTTCTGCCGACGGCGGCGTCGGCGCATCCGGTGGTGACGCCGGCGCAGGGGGGCATCGACGTGCCGAGCCTGCTGCCGGCGGCGCGGACGACGACGTTCATGAGCTGCCAGGACTGCCACAACAACCCGGATGCGCGGCAGCTCGGCGGGCTGGGTCCGAACGGGCCGCACGGCTCGCGGTTCGACTTCCTGCTAACAGCGCAGTTCGAGACGGCCGACTTCACGATGGAGTCGCCGCAGGCGTATGCGCTGTGCTATCAGTGCCACGACCGCAATTCGATCCTGGGCGACCAGAGTTTCCCCTTTCACCGGCGGCACATCGTCAACGGGCGGTCGCCGTGCAGCGCATGCCATGATCCGCACGGGGTGACGGGGAGCCGGACGCGGCATTCGCAGTTGATCAACTTCGACGTGACGATCGTCGGCGGTCAGCGGCTGTTCGTGGACAACGGGCAGTTCGCGGGGAGCTGCACGCTGGTCTGCCACGGGGTGAACCACGTGAACTTCGTTTATGGTCCGTGAGGGGCGGTGAGCCTCAGGCGTAGCTGTGCAGGCCGACGATGTAGAAGTTCACGAAGCACCAGTTGAAGGCCATCATCAGGCAGCCGGCAACGCTGAGCCAGGCGGACCAGAGTCCCTTGTTCTTCACGAAGAAGCGGACGTGGATGAGGATGGCGTAGATGATCCAGGTGTTCAGCGCGAAGACCTCTTTCGGGTCCCAGCCCCACGGGCGGCCCCAGGAGTAGTCGGCCCAGACGGCGCCGAGGATTGTGCCGACGAATAGCATGACGAAGACCATGTTGAGGATGATGAGGTGGCACCAGTCGGCCTGCTGCAGCCACGGCGGCATGGTCGGGGCGGGCGCGTCGCCGGGCAGTGCGCCGGCGAGGAGCGGTTTGCGCAGGGCGACGGCGTTGGCCGCGGCGGTGCGGGCATGGAGCAACTCGCGGGCGCGGCGGCCGTTGCCGCCAAGGCCGGCGGTCGCCAGCGCAGGGGTCAATCCGCCCGTGCCCCACGCGGCGCGGTTGCGCAGGGCGATGCCAATCGTGTTGCCCAGCGCCCACGCGGCCCCCACGCCGAGCATGACCCAGGCCATCCCGTTGGCGAAGCCGTGGTTGCCGATGGCGAACGTGATGCAGGCGACGAGCAGACCGGTGAGTCCGGCGATGACGCGCGTGGACGCGCCCGGCCGTGCGACCAGCGCCAGGATGCCCGCCGTGGCGACGGCGGCGATGGCAAATGCCAGGCCGGCCTTTGGGCTCTTCACGAAATCGCCGGCCATGGCCATCATCGGCCGGAACACCCACCCGGACGTCAGCCAGACGGCGACGCCGATGACGGCGCAGATGGCGCCGAACTCGGCAGAGCGCGCGGCCGCGCGGTGGAAGTAATAGCCGAAGAGGTAGATCACGGCGATGACGGAAGCGAGGAAGATCAGCGCGTACGACGCGATAATCAGCACGGTGTGAATCCGCAGCATCACGTCGTCGAGGATGCCCAGGATGGCGGTGATCGTACCGCCGCCCGGCA
>CAZNDQ010000627.1:0-2526 GCA_964571825.1 uncultured Planctomycetales bacterium
CCAGCAGCGGCGTGCCCGCACGATTCAGGTCGACCCCCGTGTAGCCCGGCCGGTCGTGGACGTTCTTGCCCGCATCCTCCTCAAGATGCGCGCGGATGATCCCGATCCGCCGCGGCCCCTCCGACCGCGCCAGCTCGAAGTGCCCGTCCTCCGCCAGCGGAAGGTCGTATTGTGAAATCTGATAGTTCTTCGGCAGGTCGGGGTAGTAGTAGCTCTTGCGGTCCCACTTCGTGAACGTCGCCACGCGGCAGTCCAGCGCCAGCGCCGTCCGCACTGCGTATTCGATGGCCCGCTCGTTGATGACGGGGAGCGCGCCCGGCAGGCCGAGGCAAACGGGGCAGACGCGGGAATTGGGCTCGGCCGCAAACTCCACCGGGCAGCGGCAGAACATCTTCGTCCGCGTCGCCAGTTGGACGTGGATCTCCATGCCGATGATCGGGCGAACCATCTGCGCCTCGCCGGCCATGCCGGCATGGTAGCCAAGTCGGGTGGGCGGAGCGAGTCCGCCATGATGTTGGGGACGTGAAGCGAGTCCGCGGAGATGTAGGGTGGGTGCTACGAGTCCGCAGTGATGTAGGGTGGGTGAAGCGAGTCCGCTTCAGCGGACGAGCGCAACCCACCTTTTCGCGCGAAGCGCACCTGACCGCTCGGGCTGGCGCATTCATCACCGCGCTGCCGGCTGCGCGATCTCGCGCAGGTCCTGTGCGCGTGCCTGGTGTGTCACGGCCTCGATGTACTGCTCCAGCGCCCGCAGCCGCGCTCGCGCCACGCGCCGCACCGCGTCAAAGCGGAAGCGGTTCAGCCGGGCGTTCCAGAAGTCGTATTCCTGCTTGCTCTTCCAGGCCTCGATGCAGGCCTCGATCGCCCGCCCCCGCGCCGACTGGTGCCGCACCATCTGCCAGAAAAACAGCGGCCCAATCTCGTCGAGCCCTTCGGCGTCCGCGAGAATCTGCGCTTCCAGCATGTCCGTGCTGCGCGAGTTCATCTGCCGGATCGCCCGTGACGCCACGTCGATCGATCCTGCGCCCGCCGGCTCCCGCAGCGTCTCCTCCACCAGCCCCGCCGCCAGCTCCCGCTGCATGTCGCTCGTCGGCTTGGCTAGCACCTCGAAGCGGTCCGTCGCCCGGTCGCGTACCTGGAGCACCCACCCCGCATTGTGATAAAGCGAGGCGATGAACAGCCCCAGCAGGTCGATCTCGGCGCGGTTCACGCCGCTCAGGCGCACGATGTGCGGGATCGAGCCCGTCACCCGCACCGTGTGTTCCCAGAGAAAGTGATCCTGTACCCCGTCCGCCCCGCTGATGACGAGCTGAGTGCAGGCGTGGCGACAGAATGGCTCAGTCTCGGATGTGCTGAGACCCCACCCCTCCTGGATGCGTGCGCACTCCGGGTAGTCCATTGCTTCGAGTGCCCCTCCTGCTTCCCGGTCGACGGATGCGCCGTCTGACCCGGCTCCGACCGCGGCGGCCATCCCGCGCCGTCAACCGCCGGCCGGCTCGAGCAACTGGTAGTAGCAGTTCCGCTTGCGCGGTTGCCAGCCCGCCTCGGCGATCAAGCCGCGGATCTCATGCTCGGACAGGCGGTACGTGGTCCCTGCCGCCGAAACCACGTTCTCCTCCATCATCACCGAGCCCATGTCGTTGGCCCCGTAGAACAGGGCGAGTTGTCCGACTTTCGGCCCCTGCGTGACCCAACTCGATTGGATGTTGTCGATATTATTCAGGAAGAGGCGCGAAAGTGCCAGCATTTTCAGGTATTCCGTCGCGTCGGCAAGGCGCAGCGTCTTCCCGTCCGGTGGGCCGGGATCGTCCGCCGCCGCCTGTCGCATCCGCCCCAGCGGCGTATTCTCCGGCTGGAACGTCCAACAGATATACGCCGTGAACCCGCCCGTCTCCTCCTGCAAATCGCGCACGAGCCGCAAATGGTCAATCCGTTCCTCGATCGTCTCGATATGCCCGAACATCATCGTGATGCTCGTCCGCATCCCCAGCCGGTGCGCCTCGCGCATCACCATCAGGTACTCGTCCGTCAACGTCTTGCCCTGACCGATCTTGCGCCGCACGCGGTCCGCCAGAATCTCCCCGCCCCCGCCCGGGATCGTATCCAGCCCCGCATCGCGCAGCCGCAGCAGAACGTCGCGGACGCTCATCCCGAAAATCTGTGAGAACGCAAAAATCTCCGGCGGACTGAACGCATGGATGTGAATCTGCGCGTAGTTCGTGCGGATGAACCGCAACAGCTCCTCGTACCACGCCAGCGGCAGGTCTTCTGCCGGCACCAGCCCGCCCTGCATCAGAATCTGCGTTCCCCCGATCGCAATTAGCTCCTCGATTTTCCGGCCGATCTCCGGCAGCGACAGCACGTACCCATCCTTGTCCCCCGGGTCCACCTTGAAGTTGCAGAAGATGCACTTGGCCGTGCAGAAATTCGAGTAGTTGATGTTACGGTCCACCACGTACGTGCGATACGGCTCCGGGTGCAGCGTCATCGTCACTTCGTGCGCCCGCCGCCCCAGTTCGTGGATCG
>CAZNDQ010000628.1:0-2520 GCA_964571825.1 uncultured Planctomycetales bacterium
GTTCAGGTACGCCCACGTTGTATTCGGGTGATCCTCGCCGGCGCTTTTCCGCCACGTCTCGTACGCCTGCCGGATCAGCGGCTCCGCCTCGTCCGCATTGCCCTTGTTCATCAGGTATTCGCCCAGCACGTTCATCGACGTGCCCGTGTGCAGGTGATCGACCCCCAGCACGCGCAGCCGCGTCTCCAGCACCTCCCGATACAGCGCCTCCGCCGCCGGGTCGCCCTGCATCTGGCGCAGCCATCCCAGGTTCAGCTTCACCGTCAGCGTGTTCACGGCCTCGGCGCCGTCCGCTCGCGTCAGCCCCTCCAACGCCTCGAGCAGCAGCGGCTCCGCCTCCGCCGACCGCCCCTGCCCCAGCAGCATCTCACCCAGGACGCTCAGGACATCCAGGCCGAGTCGTGTCAGGTTGGCCCGGTCCTCGCGTTCCAGCACCTCTCGATACAGTGCTTCGGCCTCCGCGTACCGGCCTTGCTGCTGATGGATTTCCCCGAGCGTCAACATCGAGGTCCGCGTATGGGAGTCATTCGGCCCCAACACCCCCCGCCGCCGCTCCAGACACGCCTCGGCAACCTGCTTCGCCTCCTCCAGTTTCGTCTGACGCTTCAGCGCCTTCGCCAGGTAGACCATCGTCGTGAGCGTGCTGAAGTGTTCGGGGCCGAGGATCCGCTCTTTCACCGCCAGCGTCTCGCGCAACAGCGCTTCCGCCTCCGCCTCCTTGTTCACCGACATCAGCACGTTGGCCAGCATCGTCCGCGCCGACAGCGTCCCCGGATGCTCCGGCCCCCGGATGCGCTCGCTCCCGCTGACCACGCCCGTCAGGATTCGTTCCGCCTCGTCGTAGCGCCCGACCGCCTGGCACAGCACTCCCACGTTCTGCAATCCGTCCAGGTCTCTTTCTTCCGGCTCGCCCAGCACCGGTTCCGCCCGGCGCAGACACTCGTCCAGGATCGCCAGCGCCTCCTCCCGCCGCTGTTGTGCATGCAGCACGTTGCCCAGACTGGCCCGAGCCCGAAGTAACTCCGCTTCGTCCGCGCCGGTCGATCGCTCCAACAGTTCGCATTGTTCGCGCAGAATCGCTTCTGCTTTGTCGAACGCGCTCGCGTTGTAATACGCCCACGCCAGGCCGCCCATCGCGCGCAACGTAGCCGGGTCCGCGGCGCCCATCGCCTCCCGCGCCAGCCGCAGCGCCGTCTCCAACTGCGCCACTGCTTCCTCGGTCTCCCCGAGGCTCGCATAGGTTGCGCCAATCGTCCGCCGCACGGCTGACTCCACCTCCGGCGCCTCGCCGAATCGTTGTGCAACGGAATGAGCCGCGAGGTCGATCGCCTCGCGCACCGTCACGTCGCGGCGCCCCGCCTCGCGCGGATCGGCCGCCGCCAGCACATCATCGTTGAGGAAGTCGCTCACCGCCTGTGCAATCCGCGCCTCGCGCTGCGCTGCCGCGTTCGCCCGCTCCACCTCCCGCAGCCGCTCCCGCGCCAGCCGCAGCGACCGCATCGACACTACGGCCGAGGATGTGACGACGACGAACAGCAGCGCCGCAATCCCCAGCGGCACCCGGTACCGCCGCACGCTCTTGCGGAGCATGTACCAGCCGCTGTCGCGCTTGGCCTCGATCGCTTCGCCGGCGAGAAAGTGTCGCACGTCGCGCGCGAGTTCACCCGCGCTCTGATAGCGCCGCTGCGGCTCCTTCTCCAGCGTCTTGAGGACAATCGTCTCCAGGTCGCCGCGCAGCGTGCGGTTGATCGTACTTGGCCGGGTGGGCGGGTCCTCGCAGATTCGCCGGACTGCGTGCGGCAACGGCAGCGTCCGCACGTCGTACGGCAGCTTGTCCGTAATCAGCTCATACAGCAGCACACCCAGCGAATAGATGTCGCTCCGCAGATCGATCTCTTCCGGCCGGCCGCGCGCCTGCTCCGGGCTCATATACGCCAGCGTCCCCTCGATGCGGCCGACGTTCGCCGTCATCGTCGTCAGCGAACTGTCCGAGTGCGTGATCCGCGCCAGACCGAAATCCAGCACCTTCGGCCGGACGTCGAGTGCGGCCAGATCGCCGCTGCTTCCGCCGCGCCGCGACTCGCCGCGCGCCGGCGGCGTCATCTGGCCACCCCGAGTGTCCGACCGGCCCACGAGTACATTGGAGGGCTTGATGTCAAGGTGGATGACTCCGCGCTGGTGCGCATACGCAAGGGCATCGCAGACCTGCGAGAAAATGATCAGTCGGTCGTTCAACGCGAGTCCATTGCCGCTGGCGAAGCGCGTGACGGGCTCACCGTCCACCAGTTCCATGGCGAAGTAATGCCGCCCATCTTCCGTATGCCCCGCCTCATACAACGCCGCAATGTGCGGATGATTCAGCCGCGCCAGCGCCTCGATCTCCCGCCGAAACAGCCGCCCCACCCGATCATCGACGTGCCCGTCGCCGCGCACCACCTTCAGCGCCACGCGCCGCCGCGGCGTCTCCTGCTCCGCCTCATAGACCGTCCCCATCCCGCCGTGACCCAGCACGCGGAGCAG
>CAZNDQ010000629.1:0-2511 GCA_964571825.1 uncultured Planctomycetales bacterium
CACGATGTGCACCCGCCCCTCCTGCGGCAGGCGCTTCTCCGCGATGTCCATCTCCCCGATCACCTTCACGCGCGAGACGATTGATGCGTGCATCCCCTTCGGCGGCGTCATTAGATCGCGCAGTACACCGTCGATGCGGTACCGAATCCGGGTGCCCTTTTTCTTGTCCGGCTCGATGTGAATGTCGCTCGCCCCGTCGCGCACCGCCGTCAGCACCGCGAGGTTGACGAGATTGATGATCGGGCTGCCTTCGATCATCCGGTCGAGGTCCGTCACCGGCCCCTCGTCCACCGACTCCCGCTCGACGACCTCGACCTCGCTCTCCTGCAGCGAGACGAGGAACGACTCGACGCTCACATCCTGCGAGAGGTATTTCGCCTGGTACTCCTGGATGTTCTTGTCCAGCGCCAGCACCGGGTTGATGCGGCAGCCTGTCAGCTTCCGCAGCCGGTCGATCGTCGGCAGCGACTGCGGCGCCGCCATCGCCACCGTCAGCACCTCGCGGACGCGGAACATCGGCAGCACGCCCAGCCGCTCCGCCTCCTCGCGCTCGATCAGCCGCGCCACCTTCGGATCGATCAGCCCGTGCCGAAGCTGGCAGCCGCGCACGTCCAGCCGCCGCGCCAGCACCTTGATCAGTTGCGCCGACGTCAGCGCCCCGGTCGACACCAGCGCCTCGCCCAGCCGCTCGCCCGTGCGCTGCTGTGCGCGCAGCGCCTCCTCGAGCTGCGCCTCGGTGATCGCCCCTTCGGCCAGCAGGTCGCTGCCCAGCTTGTTGATCCGCGTCAGCGCCAACTACAGCAGACTCCTTACCGCGTCGTCGATCGATCCGTGAATCTCGAAATCGTCGAGGTGCCCCGTGAGATAGAGGATTTCGCGGCAGCACTCGTCGACCTCCGCCAGCCGCAGCCGTCCGCCCGACTGGTGAAACGCGTCGTTAGCCTCCAGCAGCATTTCGAGCCCCTTGCTGTCGAGATACGGCACCTCGCGCATGCTCAGCACGATGCGCGGCGCGCCGGTCGTCTCCGCCAGCCGATCCTGCACCGCCGGAACCTCGTCTTCGGTAATCGGACCGTGCGGCACGTAGAGCTGCACGCTCCCATGCTGGAACTGATCGATCTTCATCGACTGCGCCTCCCGCGCGCGATCCCCGTCAATCGCCTCGCGCGCCGGGCGCCAGATCGTCCATCAATCGCGCCCCGGCCGCCCGCGCCTCGTCGCACACCGCCAGCGCCCGCGAGAGCAGCTCCGACAGCGGCGGCTGCTGCTGCCCGGTGCCCACAAGGCCGCAGCGGACCTGCACGTTCACTGCTTCGCCGCAGATCGCCCGCAGCTCCGGCGTCACCGCGTCCAGCAGTTTCTCCGCGATCATCCGCCCCAGCGCCGTGTCCAGCCGCCGCAGGATCGCCACGAACCGGTCGTCGGAAAACCGACCCACGACGTCGTCCGTCCGCAGCTTGCGGCGGATTGCCTGGCCGGCGCGGACCACCGCCGCGTCGCGCAGCTCCCACTGCCCGTGGTCGTCCAGCCGCCGCAGGCCCTCCAGCGCCACTGCCATCGCCAGCACCGGTTCATGCTCGGCGTAACTCTCCTGCAGTGCGCGCTCGGCGGCCGCAAAGAGGTGCGCCCGCTGCAGGACGCCTGAGCTGTGGTCCGTCTGCCGCGCAATCACCATCCGCTCCCGGTCCGCCAGCCGTGCCCACAGCAACGAGATGACGCAGCCCAGCGATTCCAGCAACAACACGTCGCGCTCGAAACCCGGCTGCACCTGTCCCACGCTCACCAGCCCGGCCAGCGTGTGCTCGTACGGCACCGGAAAGCACCAGAACGGCGGATCGGTCGAGGCTGCCGCCAGTTGATGCACGATCGGTCCCAGCAGCTCGTCGTGCCGCAGATAACGCTGACCCCGCGCCACGACGTATCCCGCGATGCCCTCCCGCGCCGAGACCGTCGGCGTGAACGGATCGCGCGCCGGCGTCAACGGCCGCAACTCCTCCTCCACCAGCTTGAAACAACGCACCCGGCTTGCTCCCAGCATCGTCCGCAACTGTTCACGCACGAACTGGTCGAAGGCCATCCAGCGGCCTGGCTCGTTCTGCCATTCCAGCAGCCAGTCGTCGAACGCGCCGAGCAGCGGCGACAGACCACCGCGGCCGGCACCGATCGACTGCTGCCGGGCGTCCGCACGCACGGACGGTTCCGGTAGTGCAACTCCCAGCCTGCTGACCGCCTCGTCGTTCATTCTGCTGCTCCCTTGCCGGCCGGCGCCGTTTCGGTGGGCAGGTCATCGGGAATATGGTCCAGCAGGTATGAGCCACGCAGACGCTCCGCCCCGACCACCTGTATAAACACGCTGACCATCGACGCATCCAGCTTCCGTCCGCCCTCCTTCCGCATGATCTCCAGCGCCTGATTCACCGAATACGCCGGGCGATACGAGCGCGACGACGTCAGCGCGTCGAAGACGTCCGCCGTCTGGATCACGCGCGCCATCAGCGGAATCTGTTCCCC
>CAZNDQ010000630.1:0-2508 GCA_964571825.1 uncultured Planctomycetales bacterium
CCGTCAGCACGCCCGCCAGGTTGTTCAGTGTACTCGCCAGGTTCGGGTGCTTTTCCGGTAGCACCTCCCGTGCGATCGCCACCGCCTCGCGCTGACATTTCTCCGATTCTTCCAGCCGCCCCAGCCGCCGCAGTGTCAGCCCCATGTTCGACAGGCTGGACATCACCGCCGGTGCATTCGACGCCAGCAGCGCCCGCCGGATCCGCAGCACCTCCTCCTCCAGCGCCAGCGCCTCCGCGTGCCGGCCCCGATGATTGTGGAGAATCGCCAGCAACTCCAGCGACTCCGCCACGTCCACGTGGTCCGTGCCAAGTTGGCGCCGCCGAATCTCCAGCGCACGCCGCACGTACTCCTCCGCCTTCGCCGGTTCCGCGCCGCTAAAACACGGCCCCAGGCTCTGCAGCGACCGCGCCACCGACAGGTGATCCGGCCCCAGCAGTTCGAGCTGCATCTCCAGCGCCGCCGAATACTGCTTGCACGCCGTCGGGTAGTCCCCGCTTTGCGCCGCCAGCATCCCCAGATCGTACAGACAATTCGCCACCGTCTCGTCCTTCTCTCCAATCGCATCCCGCCGCAGCGCCAGCGCCGCCTCCAAATGCCGACGCGACTTTTCGAACAGCCCCAGCTCCATGTACGTCCGGCCGACCAGCGTGTGCATATTCGCCGCGATCAGCGGTTCGCGCTGCGCCGTCGCGTCGATCTCCTCGCCCGCCCGGTCCAGCAGCTCTCGCAGCGTCGTCTCGCGCCCCCGCGCGATGACCGGGTTCGATCCCGTGATAATCCGTTCCAGAAACGTCAGCGACGCATTCGCCCGCGACTGCTCGTGCCGCGCCTCCTCCTCCGACCGTTTCGCCTCCACTGCAATTCGCTCCGCCCGCGCCTTTTCCTCCAGTGCCTCCACTGCCGACCGCTCCGCCCGCAGTTGCTCCTCCCTCGCCAGCGTCGCCGCGCTCTCCGCCCGCGCATACAGCGTCACCGCCACCACCGTCGACGCCATCAGCAGCAGCACGAACGCCCCCGCCACGCCGAACGCCAGCCGGTACCGCCGCATCTGCTTCCGCAGCACGTACCATGCGCTGTCCCGCTTCGCCTCGATCGGCTCCCCCGCCAGAAAGTGCCGCACGTCCCGCGCCAGCTCCCCCGCGCTCTGATAGCGCCGCGCCGGCTCCTTCTCCAGCGCCTTGAGCACGATCGTTTCCAGATCGCCCTTGACCGCACGATTGACCGCGCTCGGCCGCGTCGGCGTCTCGTCACAGATCCGCCGGACGGCGTGCGGCAGCGGCAGCGTCCGCACGTCGTACGGCAGCGCGTCCGTCATCAGTTCATACAGCATCACCCCCAGCGAATAAATATCGCTCCGCAGGTCGATCTCCTCGCTTCGTCCCCGTGCCTGCTCCGGGCTCATGTACGCCAGCGTCCCCTCGATCCGCCCCATGTCCGCCGTCATCGTCGTCAGCGACACGTCCGCGTTCGTGATCCGCGCCAACCCGAAATCCAGTACCTTCGGCCGCCCGATGTGGTCGTTTGCATTGGACTCCCGGCTACCTGACTTCGTCACTTCGTCACTTCGTAACTTCGTTACTTCCTTCGCCACCACAAGCACGTTCGATGGTTTCAAATCACGATGTATGACGCCCCGATGATGCGCGTACGCGATCGCGTCGCACACCTGTGCGAACAGCACCAGCCGTTCGGGCGTCGGCAGCCGCCGCTCCGCAGCGAATCGCGTCAGCGGCTCCCCCTCCACCAGTTCCATCGCAAAGTAATGCCGCCCATCTTCAGTATGCCCCGCCTCGTACAGCGCCGCGATGTGCGGATGATTCAGCAGCGCCAGCGCCTGCACCTCGCGCCGAAACAGCCGCTCCACCCGCTCGTCGACCGCGGCCTCCCCGCGCACGATCTTCAGCGCCACGCGACGCCGCGGACTCTCCTGCTCCGCCTCGTAGACCGTCCCCATCCCCCCGTGACCCAGCACGCGCACCAACGTGTACGCCCCGATCCGCCGCCCCACCAGCGCCCCCGCCTCCGACCTCGCGCCCTCCTCCCTTTCGCTCAGTGGCGCCGGCTCAAGAAACGCCCCCGCCTCCACGTGCGCTGCCAGCAGCGACTCCACCTCCGCGATCACACTGCTGTCCCCCGCCGCCGCCTCGCACACAAACGCGCTCCGCTCCGCCGCAGGCCGCGCCAACGCCGCCTCGAACAACGCCTTCACACTGTCCCACTTTTCCGCACGCATGAGTTAGTCAAACGCCGCTAGCCGCGCTTGATACATGGCGGCCTGCTCGGGCTTCTCCCACCCAAGATAGAGATGTTCGAGGCGCTCCAGTGCCTCACGGACGCGCTCCCGATCAGCCTGCGGATTGCCGGCCAGGCCTTCATACCCCTCAACAAGCAGCGCCTCCGCCTCCTCGTAGCGCTGCTGCCCGGCGAGCGCGCCGCCCAGCACGCTGCGCGTCTGCGCGATCAGCCAGTGCCCCTCCGGCAGGCTCGCCAGCCGCAGGTCGAGGC
>CAZNDQ010000631.1:0-2505 GCA_964571825.1 uncultured Planctomycetales bacterium
GTACGCCAAGCAACGTCGTCCGCCGGTACGGAGCTCCTCGGCCACGCCGCGAGAGGAGGCGGCCGTTCCGACGCTCTGTACGAAGGCATCGACCCGCCCGCCCGTTTGCTCCCAGATTTCTTCGCCGAGGGCGTGATAGCCGGCGACGCTGTCGGCGTTGTTCAACTGGTCCGCCAGAAAGGTGTGCGGACGGCGTCCCAGCTCCTGGGCGGCGGCGATCATGTCGAGGATCAGCTTCTTCGTCGTCATGCCCCCTTCGCTTTGGACGAGGGTCAGCTCGGCCCCGAGCGCGGCCATGTGGTCCAGCTTCTCCTGACTGAATGCCGTAGAGGTGACGATCTGCAGGCGATAGCCCTTCGCGGCGCAAACGAGTGCGAGGGAGGTTCCCGTACTGCCGCCGGTGTACTCGATGACGGTGTCGCCCGGCCGGAGGCGTCCGTCGGCCTCGGCGCGTTCGATCATGGCCAAGGCGGCGCGGTCTTTCATGCTGCCGGTGGGGTTCTCCCATTCGAGCTTGACGGAGATTCTCGCACACTCTTCAGGCACGACGCGGCGCAGCGCCACCATTCCCGTCCGGCCGATCGCCTTCAAAATGTCGCTGCCGATTCTCATCGATTGTGCCTCACTTTTTGCCCGCTGTACGAATAGGCGCATGATATCCATCGGGCGGAGTTGGCGGGATTCTCAAGCGCAATGTAGGCTTGAGACTGATGAAGCAGTCGGCCCGGCCGCAGGACGTCGCCGACACCTCCGAACTGCGCCTGCTGTACGGCGAGGGCGGCGATGGATGAGGAGATCGACTGGAGCCTGACGACGCACGCCGGAAACCGTCGCCGGCAGCTTGCCGAGTCCTACGCGCTGCCGTTCCGTGCGAGGGTGGCGGCGCTCGAACGCAGCGCGGCCGTGGCCGCATTCTTCGACTCGCGCCGCGCGGCGCGGGGCCTGCCGACGCGCCCGGCTCACCCGTCCGACCTGCCGATGGACGCGCGCCCCGGCGCGCCGGATGCATTGCCCGGGCGCTGACCGCGCGATATGTCAGCGGCACGAATCGTTGTTTGATCCGGATATTCGTCGGCGAGGGCGGGGACGATCGGTGACCAGTTCATTGGCAGAGAGACATACCCACACGGGAGATTCGCGGGCGCGAATCCGCGTGCGCTCAGGCATGCCAACTGGATGCTCTGCGGCGCTCAGGCGGTAACCGGAGCCGGTTTGCGGCGCAGGGCGGCCAAGCCGATTCCCGCGATGAGCAGCAGCAGCAGCGCACCGCCAACGCCGGTGACGGTCGCGACAGCCACACCGGTGGGATAGTTCAACTCGCCCTCGTGGTGTCCAATGACGTTGATGGCGACCTGGTCTCCGACGGCCAGCGGGTCAAACGTGCCGTTTAGGGTGAAGAAGATATTCTGCTGCGTCATGCCGCCGGTGACATCGACGCTGGCGCCGCCGCTGACGGTATTGTTGTTGAAGTTGAAATCAAAGAAACCTGGGGCAGCGCTTTCGGTCCACGTGGTCTGCGGAATGATGGGAAAACCGGGGACCATGAACTCGGGCGCGACTGCGTCAATGGAGACGACTGAGGCGCGGATGATGCGGCCGCCCTGATCGCTGAGCTGGACGACCATCGCGCCGGACGACAGCTCGCCTTCGGGGCTGACGGTGACGTCATTGCCCTTGATGTCGATGAAGGTGCGCGCGCGGGGCCCGGCAAGTTCGATCGTGGCGAGAACGGGTCCGCGGAGCAGTGTAATTGCTTCCCAGTCGGACACCGGGGGGCTCACTGCCTCTTCGGTCGGTACCGATTGGCAGCCGCACTCACCCCAGGCAGCCCCCGCCATCGAGAAGACGACGCCGAATACACTGACCCATATCGCGCAACGCATGTCACGACTCCTGAACCAGACGTTCTCGAAACCGCAGAACCGGCGCACCCTGAAATGGCCCAATTAGTCAGGTTACAGCGAGTCGAAGACCCGTTCAAGGAAAAACCGGGTCGAAAGTGCCGACAACGCTGCGCAAGAATCCTTCCGCACCCCCGTGGGCCGGCGCTCAGTCCGGCGCCGGCGGCAACCCGGCAGTTTCAGTGTCACTTTTCGGCGGACTGGCCGGCCTGCGGCGAAGCCATCGCGGACCCGATATCGGTCCCTGCGGGATCGGCGGGCTGTGAAGCAGTCGCGGCGATCCCATCTGGCGAGAGGACGAGTGGTGCGTCTGCGGGCTGGGCAGTGGGCTTTCTCGGTCTGCCCGCGGGGCCGGACCAGATGACCCATTGTTCGCCGCCACCGGTGAAGTGGTTATAGGTGACGACACCGACAACCGTGAGGACGAAGGAGGTGTTGAGGACGAGAATCCCGATGAGTGCGGCCGCGGTTGGATGGCGGCGAATCCAGCGCCACGTCCGATGTAGCCACCCCAGCGGCCGCGCCAGGATCGGATCGCCGGCGAGGAAGCGCCGGAGGTCTTCGGCGAGGGCTTCGGCGGAGGCGTAGCGGTCCTCGGGGCGCC
>CAZNDQ010000632.1:0-2496 GCA_964571825.1 uncultured Planctomycetales bacterium
TTGCCCGCCACGGCGGGTGAACTTCATGGCGGCGGTCGGGCGGTCGCGGCCGGGAAAGAGAGAATGAACGCGTGAGAGAGACCGCGCGCGTGAGCGTGAGCGTGAGAGAGAACGCGAGAGAACGAAAGAGCGGTTCCGGACACCTGCACGCCTTCGCTCGATGCGAGGCGGCGGGGGAATGCGGAGCGCTTCGACGCACGTGCACGTTCTTGATCGATATGATGCGCCGGGGGAAGACCGGGCGTTTCGTTTTTCAATTGAATTTGTCGTGTGGTTTTGCGCGCGGAGGTTGCGGGTCGCGGGCGCGTTGTAGGGCGTTCGTGCGCGGTGTCGTGGGGGCGGATCGCTTTTTGGCGCGATGAGCAGCGATTGCGGCGGTGAGGGCGTGGGCGGTGTCGTGCGCGCGGGGCAATTGCAGGGATTGAGGTGGACGGTCAGGCGGGGCGCGGGCAATAATCTGACATTGCACGCGCACCTGCGTGCGCCGGGCCACGCGCGCCGCGTGCAACCTTCGGTTCGTCATTCGACGAGATCAACGCAACAACGATGCGGTTCCTGATTATTGAAGACAACGCGAAGTTGGGCGCGCAGGTCGGCCAGGCCCTGGCGGCGGAGGGGTACATTGTCGACGTGACGCAGTCGGGGCGTGAAGGCGAGGAGAAGGCGGCGAACGACTCGTACGACGGGATCATCGTGGACGTGATGCTGCCGGATCACGACGGGGTGGAGATCTGCCGGAACCTGCGGCGGCGGAAGATCGCGACGCCGATCCTGGTATTGACGGCGCTGGCGGAGACGGCGCAGAAGGTGGCGGGGCTGGAGGCGGGCGCGGTCGACTATCTGACCAAGCCGTTCGACCTGGAGGAGCTGCTGGCACGGGTGCGAGCGCTGCTGCGGCGATCGAAGTCGCAGGAGGGGACGACGCTGTCGCTGGATGATCTGGAGATGGACCTGGTGCGGCGGAGCGTGACGCGCGGGGGCCGGGCGGTGGCGCTGACGGCGAAGGAGTTTGCGCTGCTGGAGTATTTTCTGCGGAACCCGCACCGGGTGCTGAGCCGGTCGCTGATCGGCGAACGGGTGTGGGACCTGGCGTTTGCGGACGAGAGCAACGTGATCGAGGTGTACGTTTCGCGGCTGCGGAGCAAGATCGACCGGGGATTCGAGAAGCCGCTGATCCACACGGTGATCGGCATGGGCTACATGATGAGCAACGACCGTCCCTGTGCGTGATTCGCACCTGGTGCAGGGGGTGGACGATGCGTGGCGCGACTGGTTCGCTGAGGTTTCGGCTTCCCGCGTCGATCGTGGTGGTGTTCGCGGCCATCCAGTTGCTGCTGTGGGGATCGGTGAGCGTGCTGGTGGGGAACCATCTGCACGTGCGGGCGGACCGCGAGCTGCTGAACGTCGGGCTGAGCATATTGGAGTCGTATGACGCGTTGAGCGAGGAGGAGTTTCACGTCGCGGCGGCGGACCGGTTTCGCAAGGTCGTCAAGGCGCTGGAGCCGCGGGGGATGTACATTCTGGTGTATCTGGCGGAGGGGGACCAGTTCGTGCGTTCGGCGAACCTGCGGGGGACGCGGCTGCCGTATTCGCCGCCGGAGCCGGGGGCGTATGCGCCGCGATTCGAGACGCTGAGCGAGGCGCTGGCGCAGACACTGACGCGGCAGGGGAAGCTGCGGCTGGTGACGCTGGACATGGAGAGCCCGGCGGGATACGTGCAGGTGCTGGAGAGCCGGGCGGCGATCGCGCAATTGCAGTGGAACCTGCGGTGGCTGATGTTCATTTTTCTGCTGGCGAGCGTGATCGTGGCGGCGATCGCGGCGTGGCTGGTGACGCAGAAGATGACGAGGCCGCTGATGCTGATCACGGAGCGGGCCAAGGCGCTGAGTCTGGCGGAGGGGGGCGAGGCCATCGCGGTGCCGCGGACGCGTGATGAGGTGGCGGAGCTGGCGACGGCGTTCAACGTGATGCTGCGGCGGCTGGCGCGGGAGTATGAGAACCAGCAGTCGTTCATTTCGAACGCGGCGCACGAGTTGCGGACGCCGCTGGCGGTGCTGCTGGCGTCGGTGCAGAACGAGCGGCAGCGGACGGGAGCGGAGGAGACGGGGATTTTGGCGAGCGTGGAGGAGGAGGCGCGGCGGCTGCTGCGTACGGTGGACAGCTTTCTGCTGCTGTCGCGTGTGAGGAGCGGGCGGCGGCTGGAGGTGCAGACGGACGTGTCGCTGGACGACGTGGTGGTCTCGGCGGTGCAGGTGTGTCAGCGGAAGGCGGAGCGGCATGGGGTGCGCGTGGCGCCGCGGCTGGGGAATGAGCCGGGGATGCCGGAGCCGATCGTGCGCGGGGACGAGGACCTGCTGGTGACGGTGGTGGAGAACCTGGTGAACAACGCCATTCGACATTCGCCGCAGGGGACGGCCGTGGAGGTGGAGACGTCGGCGACGTCGAAGGAGGCGCGAGTCGCGGTGCGCGACCGGGGTCCGGGGATTCCGGCGGCGC
>CAZNDQ010000633.1:0-2493 GCA_964571825.1 uncultured Planctomycetales bacterium
GTCGGGCGAGGACAAGACCGAGGTGACCATGGCGCGGCGATTGATCGGCGGCGGAGTGTGGGTGATGTGGGCAATGGTGGGCGGCGCGGCGGGGTGCCGGACAGGGCCGGGGACGGCGGACCTGGTGCTGGTGAACGCGCGCATCTGGACGGGAGATGAGGGGCGGCCGGAGGCGGCGGCGCTGGCGGTGCGCGGCGGGCGGATCATGCTCGTCGGCGAGGAGGCGGAGGTGCGGGCGCTGGCCGGGCCGCGGACGCGGACGCTGGATGCGCGGGGGAGGCGAGTGATTCCGGGGCTGGCGGATGCGCATCTGCACTTTGTCAGCGGGGGGCTGACGATGACGGAGGTGGACCTGCGGCCGGCGGTGGATCGGGCGGACTTTGTCGAGCGGGTGGCGGCGCGGGCGCGGGAGATCGGGCCGGGCAAGTGGGTGCTGGGGGGTCGATGGACGGTGGACAGTTGGGCGGACCCGAGCCCGCCGCGGAAGGAGTGGATCGACGCGGTGACGGCGGAGAACCCGGCGTATTTGCCGCGGAGCGACGGGCACATGGGGCTGGTGAACTCGGCGGCGCTGCGGCTGGCGGGGATCACGCGGGAGGGGCCGGCGGACCCGACGGGGGGCGTGATCGACCGCGACGCGGCGACGGGCGAGCCGACGGGGTTGCTGCGCGACGCGGCGATGGACCTGGTGTCGCGGCACATACCGGCGCCGAGCGCGGCGGAGCTTGACGCGGCGCTGGAGCGGGCGACGCGGCACGCGCACCGCAACGGGCTGACGGCGGTGCACGACATGTCGGAGTGGTCGCACATCGAGACGTATGCGCGGGCGGCGCGGGCGCGGCGGTTGGGGATTCGCGTGTACAGTTTTTTCCAGACGCCGGAGACGGAAGAGGCGCTGCGGCGGATCGCGGGGTTGGGGCGGACGGACGAGGAGTGGTTCCGCGTCGGGGGAGTGAAGGCGTACATGGACGGGTCGCTGGGGGCGCGGACGGCGTACATGAGCGAGCCGTATCCGGACAATCCGCCGGAGCGGGCGGCGTGGCGAGGGTTGCTGGATGCGGCGGCGACGCCGCCGGAGCAGATGACGGAGCGGTGCGTAGCGGTGGACAAGGCGGGGTTGCAGACGGCGGTGCACGCGATCGGGGAGGAGGCGAACCGGCTGCTGCTGGAGACGTACGCGGCGGTGGGCGAGAGGAACGGGGAGCGTGCGCGGCGGATGCGGATCGAGCATGCGCAGCACATGCGCGTGGAGGACATCCCGCGGTTTGCGCAGCTCGGGGTGATCGCGTCGATGCAGCCGTTTCACAAGGCTGATGATGGTCGGTGGGCGGACCGGGTGCTGAGCGCGCGGCAGCTCCGGGGGACATATGCGTGGCGTAGCCTGCTGGAGTCGGGGGCGACGGTGAGTTTTGGCAGCGACTGGCCGGTGGTGACGCTCAATCCGTTCGTGGGGATCGCGGCGGCGGTGACGGGGCGGACGACGGACGGGAAGTTGTGGCTGGCGGAGCAGAACCTGACGGTGGAGCAGGCGCTGCGGTGTTACACGATGGGGGCGGCGCGGGCGAGCTTTGCCGAGGAGCGGCTGGGGAGCCTCGCGGCGGGGAAGGCGGCGGATTTTGTCGTGCTCGATCGCGACATCCTGAGGTGTGCGCCGGGGGAGATCGAGCAGACGCGGGCGATGGTCACGGTGGTCGGGGGAGAGGTGCGCTGGAGCGCGGATGGTGAATAACACAACGGTGCAGCCGGCCGGCGCAGCGGCGGCGCCGATCAGCCCTGTTTGAGTGAGTTGGTGAAGCGGATGAGGCGGCGGAGGAGCTGGCGGCCGAGGGTGTCGAGGCGGCCGCGCAGCTTGACCTGGCTGGTCATGCCGTAGGCCAGTCCGTCGTCGGCGTCGTCGGGCAGATCGATCGTCAATTCGAAGTAGGGCTGGGCGGTGCGGCCGGTGAGCGGATCGACGGCGACGTCTCCGCCGCCGAGATGGGTGAGGGCGGTGGCGTCGATGTGACGGGCGGCGCCGGGGGTGATGCGGGCGATGCGGCCGGTGCGGACGCGGCCGGGCGCGGCGGCGGAGCGCACCTCGACAGCGTCGCCGACGGCGGGCTGGGCGGCGAGCATCTGTTCTTCGGTGATGTAGGCGCGGACCTGCCAGGGGCCGGCGATGACGCGGGCGATCGGTTCGCCGCGGGCGATGTAGCGGCCGGTCTCGCGGTCGGTGAGCGTTTCGACGACGCGGCCGGCGAGGCCGGCGCGGAGTTCGAGGGCGTCGGCGGCGGCGGTGCGCTGCGCGAGTTCCTGCTGTTGATAGGCGATGCGTTCGGTCTGGCGCTCGGCGCGGGCGGGGTCGGTGGCGCGCCAGGCGTCGCGGAGGATTTCGGCGGCGCGGAGGGCGGCGCGGGCCTCCGCCTGCTGGGCGCGGACGAGTTCGTTTTCGAGGAGGGCGAGCGGCGCGCCGGGCTCGACGCGGTCGCCGGGGCGGACGCGGGTTTCGAGCAG
>CAZNDQ010000634.1:0-2491 GCA_964571825.1 uncultured Planctomycetales bacterium
CGTTTGGTCACGGCCACTCGACTTTTCCACCCGTGCGGCGTGTAAGTGCTAGCGGCGCCTGCGGTTTGCGAAAACGAAAAAAGCCCGCGGCAAGGCGGGCTTTCGCGGCGTCCTTGCCGGTGGTTACTTGGTGCGGTTACTCGCCGCGCCATCGCTCGTCGCGCCAGGCCTTAACCACGGCGCCAAGATTCTCGACGGCGAGTTGCGCGTGGGCGGTCATGTAAGCCCGCTGAAACCAAGAGGCGAGTTTCGGGATTTGGTCTCGCTCGCAAAGGGCCGCGAACCTCTCCCGCCAGTCGCTCGGCTCGCCGTCGTCGATCTCTTTCACGCAGGCCCGCAGCAGTTCCCCACGCGGGTCGCCTTGCTCTTCGAGCCAGTCGGCGTAGATGAGGCGGGCCTCGCGTTTGTCGGTCGCGTCGCGGATCGCGGATAGGAAGGATTCGTGGTCGTTCATGGGGCGGCCTTGGCGGGTTCGGGCGTCCATCCGTCTCGGCGGGCGGCGAGAAAGGCGGCGACAGCGGCGGAGTAGCAGTCGGCGTTGGTGAAAGTTGCCCATCGTCTGTGGCGAGCCGGAAGGTTGTGAAATACGACCTGCGGTACCAATGAAGACTCGGATATGGAGTCGCTAGAATGCTCTTCGGAGTACCACCCCGTTTTGCTTTTTGCAGGCATCTTCCCATTCACCCCTAGCCACGCCCACGCTTCCCAGCGCGGATCGCCTTGCTCTTGGAGGCGGTCAGCCAACATGAGCTTGAGCGCGTGATTCTCTGGCTCCTCGCACACGGCGGCGAAGAGCGCGGCTTCGGTGGGGTCGTTCATGGCTTCTGCCTCGCTCGTCGCTTCCGCTCGCGCTCGACCACCTCGGCCGGCGCGATGAGTTCCCACAACTCGACGTCGGCCGCTTGGGCGAGCGCAATGCAGATTTCCACGGATGGGTTGACCTTGCCCGACAGCACGCGGCTGACGGTGACGTAGTGGACGCCCGACGCTTCGGCTAAGTCCTTTTGCGTGAGGCCGCTCGCCTCCATTGTTTCCCGGAGTCGGCGGAGAAAGGTTTCAAGTGAGTTTTCGGTGGTCATTCGAGATAGAGGACTGCGGCCACGAACGCCAGGCAGCACCAGCACAGGGCCGCCAAGATGTCGGGCCAGTTTGCTTCTAGGTACAGGTCAAGTAAAGTAATCACGGCGGTCTCCTGGTTAGGTCAGGGGTCGTCAGGCCCGCGGCGTGAGTCAGACGCCGCGGGCTGTTTTCGTTGGGTGGTTAGCGGGTCGCCTCTTTCGCGGCGAGCATGGCGTCGGCGTACTTGTACGCCCACCGCGCGACGTTTGCGGTGTCGTCGTTCATTAAGTCCTGGCAGGACATTAAGTCCTGGCAGGAAAGCATCCCCGCCATCGCTTTTGCGGCGAAGTAATCTCGGAGCGACATGCCCATTTCATCAATAGTGGCGTCGGCGCTCGGGGTCACGATCGGGAAGGCGGTCGGTGTGCGGCTGTGCATGGGTCATTCTCCGGTAGGTGGTGGGTTCAGGTCGCCCCGTCGCTTCGCGACGGGGAAGGGGCGGGCCCGGATTACTCCTCCTCGTAAGGCCACGTCGCGACCCAGGCCAAGTCCCACTCTTCGGCCTTGCGGTCGTAGTAGTACGCGACCTGCACCGCCACTTCCGACGGGTCGAATGGCAACTCGTCGCTGGCCAACTCGCTCGGCTCGTAGATTGTGCAGTTGCCGAGTTGGATGGCGGCTAAGCGCGACCACTGCTGCGACTCCAGCACCACGTTGGCGTCGGGGCAGGATTCGACAACGCGATCCAAGAGGTCGGAGTAAGAGTCAGTTTCGCAGGAGGCTTTGCCGGTCGGGCGGGTGAACAATTCGTCGAGTCGCAGGCTGGTCATGGTCATTCTCCAAGGTAAAAGGTTCAGGGGTCGCCCCGCCGCGAAGCGACGGGGGAATCGGGCATGTGTCAATTACAGTTCTTCGGCGGGCAGGTCGGCGATGCACTCGGCGGCCAGCGTCTTCCAGCGGGCGGAGTAGTCGTCATCAGCCTCGGCGTCGGCCATGTCGGAGCAGACCGACTCGATCGCGCGGCAGACGCCCTCGGTCGTCGCATCCTCGGCGTCGAGCAGGACGCCGTGCTTCGCGGAATAGCCGCGCTCGTCCTGAAAGTTGCTCGTGTAGGAGTAGGCCGCATAGACGAGCGTGCGGCCGTCCTCGTGCTGGCGGACCTTGACCGTCCAGCTCCACTTGCGGTTCGCCTGGAACTCGTACTGGTTGTCCCAGTCCGATTGGACCGCCTCGGCGATCACGGGCCAGTCCTCCTCGTGGATCTTCACGGGCGGGCGGCCGGTGAGGGTGATGGTGCGCGTGGTCATAACGTGGTTCTCCTTGGCGCCGCGTGAAGGCTGCGGCCAGCCGTCGCTGAGAAGGGGCAGCGACACCCGCCAATCAAACCCGCTTCGTTCACACTCGCTACGCAGCGCACAGCGCCGCGTCCTCC
>CAZNDQ010000635.1:0-2483 GCA_964571825.1 uncultured Planctomycetales bacterium
GGATACACCCGGTGCGGCACGTAGTAGCCGATCATGCCGTACTGCATGCCCTCCTCGTAGTCCTTGTCGAGGTTCTTCAGAATCACTTCGCGCACGGCCGAGATGGCCGCACGGCGATCCTCGGGCAGTTCGGCGAGATACTGCTGGACGGTGGTCGCTTTGCTTTGCATCGCCGTAGTCTACCGGCCTCGCCCATCATTCTGCCAGTGAAATCTGCTGCCCCAGCGCCGGAGTTCTCGATTCCGAATTGCCGTTCCTGGGAAGTAACGGGGCCACGGCCTCGGTCTGGTGCCCGGCGCGCCCGCTTCCCCCTGCTTGACCAGTGTGACGGTATACTCCCCGCATGACGACACCACGACCACGAATCACGTCGGCCGCGACCGCCGCGCCTGCAAAGCGGAAATCCGCCTCATCGCCGCGCAAGAACGGCATCCGGGACGCCAGGCCCGCACGCCGTTCACGCTCCCGCCCCCAGCCCAAGGCCGCTCGCAGCGAAACGTCGCCCCACGTCCCCCTCTTCCGCGCCGCCCTCGCTGTCAGCCTCGACGGCTACATCGCTGATGCCGGCCATGGGGTGGAGTGGCTGAACGCCTATATGTCGCCCGAGATCGACTTCGCCGGCTTCATGCGCACCATCGGCGCGGTCGTCATGGGCCGCAAGACGTACGAGATTTCGCAGTCGTTCGGCGGCGGCGGCTCGTCGGATATGCCCTGCGTGGTGCTCACCCACCGGCCGCTGGCCGCTGCGGCGAAGGGTGTCGAAGCCTACAACGGCGATCTGCACGAGTTGGCCGTGCGCCTGCGCCGCGACCTTGCGGGCAGCGGCAAGGACATCTGGCTGATGGGCGGCGGGGTGGCGATCGACGCCTTCCGCGCGGCCGGGCTCGTCGACCGCTACGAACTCGGCGTCATCCCCGTGCTCCTCGGCGACGGCGTGCCCATGTTCCCGCGCCACTCGCGTGGCCTCGAGGGCCTGCGCCTGATCGAGAGCATCCCCCGCAAGAACGGCATCCTCTCCGTTACCTACGCCCCGGACGGCACCGCACGCCGCTAGTTGCGTCCGCCGGACCCACGGCACGAGACCCGCATTCGTTCATCCAAAATGTGTGAGAGTTTGGGAAATGACACTTGAACATCCCCGCTGCGCGCGGATATAGTACATGCAGACGCAGGTCATGGGACCGTCCCGCCGGCACCTCACGTGGATCGGGCGGGGCGTTTGAACGCGAATCGAATGGGCCAGGAACGGAGGCACGCAATGCACCATTGCGGCTTTCGCGCATTGAACTGCGACCCGCGTCTCCGTTCGACAGCCACGCTCGACGCGGACTGCCGATCCGGCTCCAACGCCCTTGAGCGAAAAGGGGAACATCATGGCTGAAGCACTCGCGATTGCGCTGGCAGCGGTCTGCCTCTGGCTGACCTGCCTTGTCATGGTCCAGCGCGCCAATGTTCGCGTGACCCGGCGCGCCGTGGTTCGCTCTCGCGATGGCCAATGGGAAGCCCGCCTGGTCAGGCTTACTCCCAGAATGTGGGGCCGAATCGACGAGATGGTCGCCGCCGGAGCCCACGCCAACGTCGACGCGCTCATCTCCGCCGGTATCGAGCACATCTGGGAGTCCTATCAGGAGCCCGTCGACGTCGCACTCCCCACCAACGTCGCCGGGATCACCCCCAAGAGCGCCCGCCTGCCCGGCGAGGCCGACAAACCCATCCCCTGGTTCGGCAGCCCAGAGTCAAGTTGACGCTGTACTCTGCGTCGGCCAAGATCGTCCCGTCGCGCCGGTTGTTTCCTGCCAATAGGGAGGGTCTTCATCATGCCTGCACCGGCACCGGGCCGATCAGTGCCCAAACGTTCACTCGGCAACCGCTACCCGATCTGCATCCTCGCCGTGATCTTCGGCCTTGACGCGGCGATCGCCCGCGCGGAGTCGCCGTCGGCCGAGGCGCTCAGGTGGTGGGGCCAGTGGCGCGGGCCGACGGCCAACGGCCTTGCGCCGCAGGGCAATCCGCCGCTCAACTGGAGCGAGGACAGCAACGTCCGCTGGAAGGTTGAACTCCCCGGCAACGGCCTGTCCACCCCCATCGTCTGGGGCGACCGCATTTACATTCTCTCCGCCGTCCCCGCCGAACGACGCGCTGATGCGTCCCCCACCTCGGCGGACTCCGTCGCCGACACCGAATCGCGTGCCGATGCTCGGCCGGGTTCGGCCCGAGGATTGGCAGCGGCCGTGGTCGCGGCTGCGGCCGTCGGCGCCGCCGATGAACAGGAGCCACCCGCGCAGCCCGCGCCCGAAGATCGCGCCGACCGGCGCGAGCGCGGCGAGCGCCGCGGCGAAGGGGAGCGCGGCGAGCGCCGCGGTCCGCGCGGCGGCGGTCGCCGCGAAGCCCCGACCGAGCCCTACAGGTTCACCGTGCTTGCCCTCGACCGCGCAACCGGCAAAGTGGGCTAGAAGCGCGTCGTCCGCGAGAAGGTGCCGGAC
>CAZNDQ010000636.1:0-2475 GCA_964571825.1 uncultured Planctomycetales bacterium
CGGGGCGGCATTTGCGGGATTAGGGAGAAAAAGTTACGAAGTTACGAAGTTACAAAGTTACGAAGTGAAGGAAGGGGCTCCTCGCTGCGCGAGGAATGATATCGAATCGGGTTTGCTGACGTGCTGGGCGCACGGGGTCAACGAGATTCTTCGCTGGCGCTCAGAATGACAGGTAGCGGAAGAGGTAACGTACGGAGGGAAGGGACGCCTCGCAGCGCTCGGAGTGATGATGTCAATTGGTATTCGACAGATTGTTGCGCTGGCGGTGAAGGACATCCGGCTGATGCTGCGCGACAAGGCGGGGTTCTTCTTCGTCTTCTGCTTTCCGCTGATCTACTGCATTTTCTTCGGCGTGATGATGGGCGGGATGATGGACGGCAAAGGCTCAGCGCTCAAGATCGCGCTGATCGACGAGGACGGGAGCGAGGAGTCGCAGGAGTTCGCGGGGGCGCTGCGCAAGGCGCCGGAGTTGAGGGTGCAGGCGCCAGCGGAGGGGGAGAATCCGGTCGAGTTGGTGCGGTTGCAGAAGGTGACGGCGTTCGTGCGGATTCCGAAGGGATTCGGCGAAGCGCAGCGGCGGATGTTCTGGGGCGATCCGGTGCAGCTCGAGGTGGGGGTTGATCCGTCGCGGGCGGCGGAGTCGGGTCTGCTGCGGGGGGTGCTGACGAAGTATGCGTTCGCGGGGATGTCGGAGTTTTTCAGCGAGCCGCAGAAGATGGCGCCGCGGATCGACGAGTGGATTGCGGACATCAATGCGGCACAGGATATGGACCCGATGATGCGCGGGACGCTGCAGGTGTTCCTGCCGGCGC
Source organism: uncultured Planctomycetales bacterium (assembly GCA_964571825.1). GTDB lineage: Bacteria > Planctomycetota > Phycisphaerae > UBA1845 > CAZNDQ01. Next base: position 813 of record CAZNDQ010000636.1, read on the forward strand.
TGCGGCACTTCATGAGCAATCTTCCGGCCGGGGCGATGGAGCGTGGGGAGTCGTCGACGGGAGACGGCGAGGAGGCGCCTGGCGACGGATTCTCGATGGGCGGTTGGGAGCCGGTGCGGATCGAGATGACGCCGATCGAACGGAAGCGCTTCGGGCCGCGGAATCCGTACGAGATCACGTTTCCGCAGGGGATCGTGTGGGGCGTGATGGGCTGCGCAGCCGGGTTCGGCATCTCGATGGTCGTGGAGCGGACGCGGGGGACGCTGATGCGGCTGCGCACGGCGCCGGTGTCGCGGGCGCAGATTCTCTCGGGCAAGGCGCTGGTCTGCTTTTGCACGACGCTGACGGTGGCGGTGCTGCTGTTGGCGATCGGGGTGCTGGGGTTCCGCATCCGGATCGGCTCGCCGTGGCTGCTGATGATGGCGCTGCCATGCGTGTCGGTGTGTTTCGTCGGGATCATGATGCTGCTGTCGGTCCTGGGGAAGACGGAGCAGTCGGCCGGGGGGATCGGCTGGGCGATCCTGACGATCATGGCGATGATCGGCGGGGGGATGATCCCGCTGTTCGTCATGCCGGCGTTCATGCAGAAGGTAAGTCACATCAGCCCGATCAAGTGGTCGATCGTCGTGCTGGACGGGGCGGTCTGGCGCGGCTACACGCCGGCGCAAATGCTGTCGCCATGCGCGATACTGCTGGCGATCGGCGTGGGATGTTTCCTGATCGGCGTGCGGGCGTTTCGCTGGACGGATTGAGCGCGTCGCGCACTCGATGCCGCATTTCCTGCAGGCGTTTAGCGATTCTGCCGCAGGACGAAGCCGACGAGGGTGGCGATTCGTTCGCAGACGAACTCGCGGAACTGTTCGACGCCGAGGGTGCGCGTCAGCAGCATCGGGCCGCCGGACATCACGCCGTTGTCGTTTCCCTGCGAGAGGATTTCGCTGAAGGCGATGCGGCCTTCGACGACGGTGCCGCGCAGGCGCAGGTAGTGGGCCTTGAGGGCGAAGACGAAGGCGACGGTGCGTCCGCCGTCGAGGAAGTCGGACGGATCGAACTCCATGGCCAGGCCCTGGGCGGAGTATTTCTCCTTCAGCCCCTCGAAGGCGGGGACCAGTTCTTCGCGCATTTTCCGGCGGAGCTGTTCGATGGGGTCGGGCGCCTGCGCTGCGCGGACGGCCTCTTCGGCTTGCTGCGTTTCGCGCTGCTGATGCAGATTGAGCAGCGCGTCGAGCGTTGCTTCGGCGGACTTGCGCGGCTGGCCGCGCGTGGGATCCCCGGCGATTGTCTTGCGTGTGCGGGCGTCGGCTTCTGGACCGGCCATGTCTTGCAGCTCCGGAAAAGCAGTCTCTTGTCCGTATTCGACCGCGCCCGCCGTGCCGCGGCGCAAGGCCGAGTATTCTTCGGCATCCGGACCGAATGATCCAAGCAGTTCAACTTACGATTGAATGGCATCAGGCGAATTCGGGTCCGATATGATGGCTGATCTGGTGGGGAGCGGTGCATTTCGTCTGTTCCCGGACGGCGCGAATGACAGACGCCAGTCGGCGAGAACGATCGGCCCCGCGGCGCTCAGGTGCGCGGCGCGGCGGGTTTTTCGGCGAAAATGGAAAGCGAGCCGCTGAACTGTCGGAGCAGCGGGGTGTGTTCGAGAAGCGCGCCGAGGGCG
>CAZNDQ010000637.1:0-2474 GCA_964571825.1 uncultured Planctomycetales bacterium
TTTGCCTGCGCCTGGGCCTACCTTCTCCAGCAGTGGAACGTAGCCTGGCGGCATTCCCTCGTTGAACCCTGTATTCTGATCGGGACTCAGGTAGTTGATCCAGCCCACGCCGCCTCCGGTTTCGCCCTGACTCTGTGCGCCCTGTTCGGTGTCCCATCGTGCGTCCGTTTGGCTGGGGTTGGTGGGGTCGCGGAATTTGGATGCCATGAGTGCGCGATTCGCCGGGAGAAGAAAGTTTCGGGCCGTATTGTATGAGATCATCGGCCCATCACCATAATTGAACGGTGCACTTCGGTAAGACGGAACAATAAACTTGTTTGAGGGGCATTGAAATATCTTGTTCCGTCGGATTTCGTCAAACCGCTGCGCAAGCGTCAGGTTGCTTAGGCCCATGTTCATCTGGCGATACATGCCACCCATGAAGTCATATACCTGAGTCGGGGCGAACGGCCACGAAGGCAGATTCGCGAGCTGTTCCGCGGAATCTCCCTGGCGAGTGAAGAGCACGCTGCCGGAGGTATTCGGGCTTCCGGGGATAAAACCATTCTCTTCGGTGCCATAGAGATGTACGGCCAACGTAATGGACTTGACACGAGCCGCACAAACGACAGCCTTGGCCTGATCACGCGCTTTGCCCAACGAGGGCAGGAGGATTGAAATGAGCAGGGCAATGATCGAAATGACGACCAGAAGTTCGACAAGTGTGAATCCCCCACGCCGCTGAAGTCGATCTTGTTTGATCATGGTGAGCCTCAGGTAGTAAATCCGGTGCTCCATCCAAAACAAGCTATTCCGCGCTCACTCCGCCTGAGCGTACAGATCAGGTGGCGGCGCAGGGTTGTGCTTGTAAACTTTTCGCCCGCAATCTGGACAAATCGTCGGGCCCGGCTTTCCAATGTCCTCGTTGAGAAGAACGTACGTCGGATCCTTCTTGACTCCGCCGTCCTTGGTCCAATAGCAGCGCTCAGCCGGGTAGCCAGTTCGTTTCTTGGAATACGGGGACGTCACCGGCCACGATTCCCCATCTTTGATCTTGGCCTTGAAGACCTTTCCGGATTCAGAGCAAATATACGTACGGGAATCAACATCCAGCTCCGGGGCGCCACCGCTGAAGAGGTACCAGATGATAAACACCAGGCAAACAAGCGTGACGGCGCCGGCAGTGACCGTGCCGGCTCGGCTTTGGAGAAACTCGCGCACCCCGGACTCCTTGGCGCGGCGTGGGTGCGGGAGCGTCGCTGGAAGGTGCGTGTTCCCGGCCCATGCCCCGGTTGGGGTGCGACGGCGCTGCCCCGCGCCCCTGCCAGAAAACCCCAGCTTACTGCCCTGCTCCCCGGATTCAAGCCCAAAGGTCCGTCCTCACCAAGGCTCAACGCGCCGACCACCGCCGGCCGGGCCCCTCTTGGGCGGCCGGATTCGTGACCGCGGCGCCACCTGGGTCTCCAATCGTCCACTTGCTCACAGGCCGCCCGCGCGGCGGAGCTTCCGTCCGAAAACGCGCAGCCGGTCATCGCACTCGCCATCCGCGAGCTGCGGATGGTCCTATCTCATTCTATGCCCGCACCCTCCGCGCTCTCCCAGCCGTTTGCGTCAATCGGCACGCGGCCGCGCATGCGCGCCGGCCGCCGGCCGTCGCTGGGTGCATTCGACGTTTCGCCCGTGCAACAGCCGCGCCGGCCCGCGCGGCCGTCAAGGCCGCGCTAGGGACCCGTAAAACTTGCGCAAGGAGCTTTGGGTGGGCCGGCCGTTCGGTTACAATCAACTCTGCATTCCGCAACAACGTGGGAAGAAAGAAGGTCCAAGCAACCAAGGAGTGAGGTGTGATGAGAAGCAGATTCGGGGCGGTCGTCGCGGTCGCCGCCACAGCGTGGTTCTGTGCGCCGGTCTCGGCGCAGCAGCGCATCCTCGAAGACGGCTCGGGCCTGCGGGCCACGGTCGTCGGTATTTCCAACTCCCAGCCGTTCATCCTGGTCAACACGCAGTATGAACAGTGCCTCTCGCCTTGGACGTCCAAGGTCGGCCAGGACTGGGCGATCGGCGCGATCTCCAAGGCGCCGGCCTCGCGCTCGCTCGGCCCGGACGGCATCCCCGGCACGGCCGATGACGTGCCCACGACCTTCAACTCCGTCCGCAACACTGTCGGCCTCAACAACGGCGGCGTCGGCACCGGCACGCTGAGCATCGACGCAAAAACGGTGACGGGCACCTTTTACGGTGCGGTGTCGTTTTCCGAGATCACGACGGACTATCCGGCCGGTCAGGGCTGGGACCAGCAGCACACGATGGGCATGCGCGTCCGGCTCGGGCTCGGGCGTCCACGACTCCGGCGGCGCGAAGCGCGCCACCACCAGCTCGGCGCCCTCGTGGACCCGCTCGCCCTTGGCGGAGAGCCCGACCGCGCGGCTGCCCACGCGCACGCCGCCGCGGGAGAGGAGGCGGCGCGCCTCCGCCCGCGAGATGCCGAGCTCGTAGGC
>CAZNDQ010000638.1:0-2471 GCA_964571825.1 uncultured Planctomycetales bacterium
GTCCTGCTGGTACTTGGTCGCGCAGCGGGAACAGCAGAAGTAGACCGGACCGGCGTCGGACTTGACGCTGACGGCGAGATTGACGGGATTCTTCGGCATCATCATGCACTTGGGCAGCTCGGCGGGTTTGGCGGTTTCGTCGCCGGCGAGGCCCTGCAGCGCGAGCGCTGCGAAACAGACTCCGATGATGGCACAGACAATCAGCGGCTTACGATTCATGCTCATCTCCTTTGTCGTTGGATTCCGCCCGGCTCGTGGTTGCGGCGTTCGGTGGCGCGCGGATGGACGCCCCCGACGCGGGCATTATAGTCGATTCGCGCGGGCGGGGTGGCAAAGGATGCATGGGGCGCGCGGGCGGCGCCGCGATGATCGGGCGCCGGGGGGCGGTTGCGGCAAGTGCTGTTGGGTGCGGGAGTTCCGGCGGAGGCGGCAGCGGGAAGATGGACGAGTCGGCGAGCGGTCCGTTGGCAGCGGCGGGCACGGGCGGGTCGGCGGATGGGCGGCCGGGGCGCGGCCGGCGGCGCGTCGTCGTGGTGCTGGCGGTGCTGGCGGCGCTCGGCGCGCTGGTGGCGGCGTATGACTATGCGTTCTGCAACTGGGCGATGCATGGGGACGAATGGATCGCGGCGCGGATCGACGAGAGCATTCGGCGCGGGCTGTATTCGCTGTATGCGGGGGGGACGTTCGGGCTGGCGCTGCCGGAGGGCGGCGAGAGCCGCGTACACCATCACTTTCTGGAGTTGATCCTGGAGCTGGAGGAGCACGCGGGGCTGCGCGCGCAGATGGCGGAGGCGGCGCGGCTGAATGCGGATGAGGCGATCTGGCGCGTGTACGGGGGGATCCCGGGGTGGCGGCGGGGGGGGCTGACGGTTGAGGAGCGGTCGCAGGTGGCGCAGTCGGTGGCGGCGCCGACGCGCGAGGCGGACCGGCTGTATTACGATCAGTGGCTGCTGCATGCGCTGTACCCGCGGATGACGCGGCTGGCGGCGCAGGAAGAGGCGCGGCTGTTCGAGGATACGGGCCGACTGCGGACGGGGTATCAACTGACGCACGCGCTGCTGGCGTACTTGTGGCTGGAGCGTGTGGCGCCGGAGGTGGCGTCTGAGCGCGGGGTGGAGCGGCTGCAGCAGGAGGTGAACGAGCGACTGCTGCGGCAGCAGCGGTGGGACCCGCGGACGTCGGACCTGTACAACGAACGGGTGGCATTCTGGCTGTATCAGGGGGACGGGCCGGCAGTGCGGGCGCGGTGGATCGAGCGGATCATCGGCTCGCAGAATGCCGACGGCGGGTGGACCTACGAGCGCAGCGCGTCGCGTGCTGTGCGGCAGATGGTCGGGCTGGGCGGCGGGGACGGGCGGAGCCATCCGCACGCGACGTTTCTGGCGGTGTATGCGCTGGTGAAGTATCGCGAGCAGTTGCGCAGCGCGGGGAAGTATCCGGCGCACGGCGCCGCGCGGTGAACGCGCGGGACGCAGCCGGGTGGGCGCGGACTACCAATCACGTTCGAGGAACGCGGAGAGCCCAACGCGAAGGGCGTCGAGGTCGGCGAGGTTGGCGGCGACGGTGAAGGGGCCGGTCGAGGGCGAATCGCGGCAGCCGCGCTGGTCGTAGGCGACGACGGTGTAGCGGGGAGTAAGCCAGTCGGCGAGACGGCTGTCGCCGAGGTAGTCGTAGGCGCCGGGTCCGCCGTGGAGGACGACGATGGGTGGGCCGTGGCCGCGGAGGCGGAGGGCGAGGCGTGCGGTGCCGGTGTTGAGAGTTCGTTGCATGTCGGGGAGTGTGGCGGCGGGGCGGTTTGCGTCAAGCAGCGAGGTTGCCCATCGCCGGCCAGCGGACGAAACAGGTAACAAAAAGTATGTGAATCGGCAGTTGAGGCGTGATTCTCCGGATTCGATGGGTTATTATGGGTGGTACAGTGCATTCCCGTTGTGGAGTACAGGTGAGGGATAAACATGTATCGCTACATTGCCGGTGCGATGGCGTTGGCGCTGGGTGTGGCGGCTCCCGGGTTCGGGTCCGTGCTGGTCGGCCCGATCATCAACCCGGCCAATCAGCACACGTACTATCTGCTGAATCCGTCCGTCTGGACCGCGGCGGAGGTGGAGGCCGTGAGCATGGGGGGGCACCTGGTCACGATCAATGACCAGGCCGAACAGCTCTGGGTGTTCGACACATTCGGCGGCAACACGCGCAAGTTCTGGATCGGCCTGACGGACGTGACGGCTGAGGGGACGTTTGTCTGGGTAAACGGCGAACCTGTCACGTATACGAACTGGGACTCGGGCGAGCCGAACAACCTGGGCAATGAGGACTACGTCGAGATGCGTGCCGTCAGCGGCAAGTGGAACGATCACGGCGACTTTATTGAAGGCGCGCCCAACCACGGCGTCGTGGAAATCCCGATTCCTGACTGCAACGGCAACGGCACCGACGACGCCATCGACATCAGCAGCGGCAGCAGCGGCGACTGC
>CAZNDQ010000639.1:0-2464 GCA_964571825.1 uncultured Planctomycetales bacterium
GCGGTGCTGCTGCTGGGGGTGTCGTCCGAGAACGCAGGGGCGGCGCGGTACCTGCTGGGGGAGCTGTATCGGCGACTGGGGGAACGGGGAGCGGCGCGAGCGCATTTCGCGGCGGCGCTGGCGGTCGATGAGCTGCCGGCAGACCTGCGGCGGTGGGCGCGGCGGCAGGAAAGACTGCTTCAGGCGCGACGGGCGGTCGGCACGTCCGATCAGGCGCGATAGTCGGCGTGCCGGACGGCAGGAGAATTGCGGATTGCGGATTGCGGGCGATTGCACGGGGGTCGGCGTGCTGGACGGACAGTGCGATTCGAGATGCTTCGCTGCGCTCAACATGACGGGCACAAGGTGCGAGAAAGGATTCTCGCACCAGCGAACTCCAGAGGTGCGAGAAAGGACTCTCGCACCAGCGAAATCCGCTCAGGATGACGGGGCGTTCGCGGCGGCGTTCACTCATTTTCTCGGACACGAAGGCATGGACTCGGGCACCGCGACGGCGCGCGGACATTTTTTTCCGCAATTCGCGTGGGTCGCGGGCGATGATTGTCCGAGAAAGGCGCGGCGCCCGGCCGCGCGCGGTCACATCTGACTGAAACTCTCAGGATAACTGCAAAGCGGGCGTTAAGCGGCCCCCCCGCGCGGACCGACCTTGGTGGGGACCTGTATCGCACACTGTAGGTGCGGGCAGGTAGGACTGGGGAAAGAATCAGGGGGGGAAAAGATGCCATTCCGCTCTTCGCCGCGCGCAGCGGCCGCAGGCGCGTTCTGCCTGTCGATCATCATTGCAGCGAATATCGGTTGTCAGCCGGCCGTCAACGAGAATACGAACGTGACGGAGGTGCTGGCGGCGCAGGTGGAGGCGTCGGAGGTGGTGTACGACGACAACGGCCGGGCGACGCTGGCGGGGACGCTGACGGGCTCGGGCGAGGTAAACCTGTTCGCGCTGGGGCCGGTGGACTACGGCGACAAGTTCGTCATCAGTTTCAGCGGCGGGTTCGACGCGGCGGCGGCGGTGTTCAACGCGGAGATGAACCTGCTCTACCTGAACGACGACGGGTACAAGTACGGCGCGCCACTGATGCCGTATATCCAGTTCACCATCCGCGAGTACTCTCCGGAGGCGTACCTGGCGGTGTGCATCAGCCCGGGGACGAACTCGTCGGGATCGTACACGGCGCAATTGCAGAAGCAGTCGGGGGCGGAATCGCCGGAGGCGAAGCCGGCGATCGTGGAGTTCGTCTGGCATGGGGCGAGCGGGGTGTCGATCGGCGGGTCGCCGCCGAAGAACATCCCGGCGTTCAACGCGGGGGACATCAACTCGGCGTACAACGGGCGGACGGAAGAGATGATCGAGGCGGTGATGGCGGCCGTGCGGCACGATTACGAGGGGCTGAACATCGCGTTCTATCGCGACGACGAGTCGATCCCGTCGGGGCCGCGGACGCGGGTGTTCTTCGGGACGTACAGCTCGACGCTGCTGGGGCTGGCGGACAGCGTGGACTATTACAACAAGGTGGAGAGCCAGCACGGGATCGTCTACACGGACTCGTTCGCGCTGTTCAACGTGCTGGGTCCGACGCTGAACGAGATGGCGCAGGCGATCGCGAACGTGGCGAGCCACGAGGTGGGGCACCTGCTGGGGCTGAACCACACGAAGGACGTGAAGGGCGTGATGGACATTACGGCGAACGCCTGGCAGATGCTGCAGGATGAGAACTTCCGGCGGTCGCCGATCCATCCGAACGTGTTCAACTCGGGGTATCAGAATGGGCTGCTGCTGCTGAAGCTGACGCTGGGGGGGACGGTGGACCCGAACACGGCGTACGAGCAGCCGGACCTTGGCAGCGCGATGCCGATGAGCGACCTCGACATGCAGCGGGCGTATCTGTCGGAGCTGCTGGGCGTGACGAAGGGGGATTTTTGCTCGCATCCCGAACATGCAGAAGTGACGGAGTAACGAAGTAACGGAGTGACGAAGTGGAGGACGGGATTCCTCGCTTCGTGCGGAATGAGAACAGCGTCCCTTGGCGCGGTTGGGGGGGGTTGGCGATGAAGATCGTCGAGAAGGAGATGGTGGAGGTGGGGGTTCGCGGCGCGAGGGCGGCGCACCCGGCCGCGCGAACGAATGTTCGAGCGCCGGATGCGACGGCTGAGCGGAGTGAACGGCCGGAAGCGCGCGGAGCGGAATGCGATTCGGGCGCGAAGAGTTGTGGCGAGTTGGGAAGCGAGGCGGACTTTCAGGCGGCCGAGGCGCTGCTGCTGCTGGGGCGGCGCGGGTTGATGTCGCGGCCGGACGGGACGGCGCTGCTGTTGCTGCCGATTACTTGACGAAATCGGGGGCGCGGAATAGGCTCTGGCGAATCCTGGGCGGACCCGAATCGGGTCGAGACAAACCAGCCAACGAGATATAGCGCCCCCATCGTCTAGTGGCCTAGGATATCAGGTTCTCATCCTGAAGACAGGGGTT
>CAZNDQ010000640.1:0-2452 GCA_964571825.1 uncultured Planctomycetales bacterium
GATCCCCGAAGCGTTCCTCGCCGCCGACGGCATCCTTCGCCTCGTTCTCAACGTCGCCCGCGGCCTCGTCGTCTACCCCCAGGTCATCCGCGCCCGCCTCGACGCCGAACTCCCCTTCCTCGCCACCGAAAACATCCTCATGGCGGCCGCCGCCGCCGGCGGTGACCGACAGGACCTGCACGAACGCATCCGCCGCCATGCCCACGCCGCCGCAGCTGCCGTCAAGCTCGAAGGCCGGCCCTCCGACCTCCTCGACCGCCTCCGCGCCGATCCCGACTTCGCCGAACTTCCCTTTGACGACCTCCTCGACCCGGCCGCGCTCACCGGCCTGGCCGCTCAGCAGGTGGACGCTTTCCTCCGCGCGGTTGTTCAGCCTCTCCGCCGGCGCCATAAAAAGGCCCTTAATCGTCGCGATGATTTGACGGTATGATGTCCACCGGACCGCACGCCAGGTGCGCAGCCCGCCGCGTCGCGCGATCCGCAGCAATGGAGAGTTTCATCCCGGAGCCTTGACTGTGAACGACGCCGACCTCGCCCAGCGCATCCGCGAAACCGCTTACCTCGAAGGCGATTTCCTCCTCCGTAGCGGCAAACGCAGCCGCTACTACCTCGACAAGTACCGCTTCGAGACGCAGCCCGACATCCTCGCCGAGCTTGGCAAGCGCCTGGCCGCGCGCCGCAGCCCCCGCGCCACGCTCATCGCCGGCGCCGAACTCGGCGGCGTCGCACTCGCCGCGGCTGCGTCGATGGCCTGCGGCCTGCCCTTCGTCATCGTTCGCAACGCCAGGAAGGACTATGGCACGGCGCGGCCCTTCGAAGGCATCATCCAGCCGGATGACGTCGTGCTGCTGGTCGAAGACATCGCCACGACCGGGGGCCAGGTCCTCGAAGCGGCAAAGGTCCTGCTCGCCGCCGGACTCAAGATTGACCGCATTGTTGCCGTCGTCGATCGCCAGGAGGAGGCGCGGGCCAACATCGAAGCCGCCGGCTTTACCTTCGAAGCGCTTTACACGGCGCAGTCGCTCGGCATCCACCCGCCCGGCTCGGCCTGATTCGTCTCGCTCAGGATTGTTCGTTCGACGTGTTCGATAACGGCCGCGCGTCTATTCCATCGACGCCGCGTCCGCCTGCGTCTCCGCGTCCTGCTCGGCCAGCTCGCCGCTGAGCATCAGCGACCGGATTGCGTTGAACGCCGCCTTCTGCTCCGCTTCCTTCTTTGACGGCCCCCACGCGCTCTCGAAGCGATTGCCATTGATGACCACACAGACCTCGAAGCACTTGTTGTGGTCCGGCCCCTGCTCGTCCAGCAGCTCGTAGTTCGGCGTGCAACTCATGAACTGCTGCGCGTACTGCTGAAGCTGACTCTTGTAGTTGCGGTGGTGGTTGCCCTGCGCCGACGCCTCGATGAACGGCCCCATGTGCTGCAGCACCCAGCGCCGCACCAGCTCCAGGTCCCCCCCGCTGTCGAGGTAGATCGCCGCGATCAGTGCCTCGAGCACCCCCGCTGCCAGCGAGTCCGGGAGCTGACCCCGCGGGTTCATCCCCTTGCCGAGAAACAGGTGCTCCACCAGCCCTAATTCCTGTGACACCAGTGCACATGTCTTCCGCGAGACCACCGAAGACTTGATCTGCGTCAGCTCCCCCTCCAGCAGGTCCGGGTAGCGGTGATACGTCTCCTCGCAGACAATCAGCCCGAGTACCGCGTCGCCGAGATACTCCAGCCGCTCGTTGCTGTTCAGACGGTGATCGGCGATCGAGGCGTGCGTCAGCGCCGCCTTGAGCAGCGCCGGATCCCGAAACGTGTATCCGAGGATACCCTGTATCCGTGAAAACGTGTCTGGCTCGGTCACGGGACGTTGTCCGTACCGGCCGATGGCGGAAACCTTGCCGGCCCCCTCAGGCAGCACGGCTTTCGCGATCGGCCTACCGGTTTCGCTCTTCCCGGCCGCCGGGATGGCGCCGGAAATCGGTGCTTCCTTATTTTCTATTGTCGAAGACCTGACCGGTCAACTCAAATTAGCAGTTCTTCGCTCCAGCGCGATTATCCGGTCACAACTCGGCCGGATCGCCCGGATGCACCATCCATCGGTGTAGTTGGCCTCCGCCAGCCGGGGCGCCAATCGCGCCAAGGCCTTCGGACCGCCCATTTGACAGCCGACCGCCCGACGGGCAAAATGCGGGGCTGTCGATTTCGGACCAGCGGATCAGGAATCGCGGCCAACTGAACTTGCACCGGCCGCCGCACGAGACTCTGAAATGCACTACCCGCACAAAGTCAGCCGCATCAAGCAGCTTCGCAAGCAGGGCTTTCGCGCCCGCATGCGAACGTCCAAGGGCCGCCGGCTCCTCAACCGCAAACGCCGCCACGGCTTCCGCCGACTCACCGTCAGCGGCTGATTCCCCGCACTGCTCGCGCTGCCGCCACGCCGCCTAGCCCTGCTCGGCCAGCAGC
>CAZNDQ010000641.1:0-2443 GCA_964571825.1 uncultured Planctomycetales bacterium
TGTTGAAGAGCAGGCTGGCGGCGGCGGCGAAGAGGCCTAGCACCATGCCGGCGAGCAGGTGATAGGTGGCGTAGTAGCCGCGCGGGGGCCAGGCAGGGCGCGGGCCCTGCTGAACGACCAGTTCCACTTCGAGCGCGGCCGCCCTGGCGCGCAGCTCCTGAAGCTGCCGCAGCTTCTCCTGGCGATCGGGCGTGTCGGTGTCGGGCATGTCGCGGTGTCAAGTGGATCGGGAAGCGGCGCAATCGCACCGGCCCGCGGGACGAGTTCACGATCAACGCGGGCGCATAGTTAACCCGATGGGTAAACCGCGTCAAGGATTTTCTTGTCGCCGAAGCGAAAATACGGTGGGGTGAGCGCGCTCACAGTGTGAGCGGGCGCCGCGCGTGCGTGGTTTTGCTCATGTGCTGCGGAATCCGGCGCGGCCGGTCAGCGCGCGGACGTCGCGCTGAGCGCATCGACCTGCACGGCGAGGAGGCGATTGAACTCCTGCGGATCGTCGAGCATGGGAAAGTGGCCGACGCCATCCATCAGCACGGCGTCGAAGTCGGGGCGGTATTGCCGCTGGCCGGTGATGTTGGTCGGGTTGGGCTGTGCGGCGTTAATGCAGTGCACCGGCGCCGGGCACTGCCGCAGCGCCTCGCGCGGGTCGTAGACTTTGAACGAGCGGAGCAGCGCGACGGCGATGTCGGGGTCGGAGGCGGCGGCCTCGCGGGCGATGCGCTCGGCAGCGGCGCGGCCCTGCTCGGAGACGAACATCGTGCGGACGAAGCGGTCCATCGTGCCGGGGAAGTCGGCCTCGAACGCCGCGATGAAGCCGTCCCAGGCCTCGTCGTTCATCTCGGCGTCGGCGTTGTGCAGCGTGTCGACGCCGATGACGCCGACGACGCGGTGGGGCATCCGCGCCGCGGCGAGCAGCGAAACCGGCCCGCCCATGGAGTGCCCGACGAGAATGACTCGGCGGAGGCGGAGCTTGCGCGTGACCGTCTCGACGTCGCGGGCCAGGGCCGGGAGATCCCAGGCATCGCGGTCGCGGCCGGAGCTGCCGTGGCCGGGCAGGTCGATGGCGACGACGCGGTGCGTCGGGGCGAGCGCGTCCATCGCCGCGTCCCAGTGGCCGCGGTGACAGCACCAGCCGTGGAGGAAGAGCACAGCCGGATTGCCGGCGCCGCGCGCATCGTAGGCGATCTCGACGCCGTCGAAGGAGCGGACGCGGCCGTCGCGCACGTCGCGCGTCGCGGCGCAGCCGCAGCAGGCCAGCCCCAGGAATAGACAAACTGCGAACTGCGAAAACCGTTTCATGTCGTTCTCCGGTGCGGGGTGCGGGTCATTTGTCTGACGGTGCCTCGTCCGTCTCATCCTGCTCGTCCGATTCGTCGGACTCGGCAGTGCCGTCTTCGGGCTCGGCGGCGCCATCTTCGGGCTCGGCCTGTGCCGATGGCTCGAAGTCGCCTGGCGCCTCCGAGACAGTGCCGGTCTCAGCTTCGGGCGGGGCTTCGCCCTCCTCGCCCTCTTCGCGTTCGAGGATGGCGACGGAGACGACCTTGTCGCCCTCGTCGGTGCGGATGAGGCGGACGCCCTGCGTCGCGCGGCCGATGTCGCGCACCTGCGAAAGGTCGGTCCGCAGCATGATGCCGCCCGCGGTAATGATCATCAGGTCGTCGGTGTCGCGCACCGGGCGAAGCGCGACGACGGGCCCGTTCTTGTCGGTGATCTTGATGTTGATGACGCCCTTGCCGCCGCGCCGCGTCAGGCGGTACTCCTCAATCGGCGTGCGCTTGCCGACACCCTTCTCGCACACCGTCAGCAGCGACATGCCGGGCTCGATCGCCACCATGTCGACAACCTGATCGCCGGAGCGGAGGGTCATGCCCTTGACGCCGTGGGCGCCACGGCCCATCGCCCGCACGTTGCTTTCGTTGAAGCGGACGGCCATGCCGTCGCGCGTGCCGAGGACGATCTCCTGCTCGCCGGTCGTGATGGCCACGCCGATGAGCGCATCGTCGGGATCGAGGCCGATGGCGATGATGCCGGAGGGGCGCGGGCGGCTGAAAGCGCTCAGCGCCGTTTTCTTGACGATGCCGCGGGAGGTGGCGAAGAAGAGGAAGTTCTCCTCGAATTTCGGCACGGGCAGGACGGAGCGGTGCACCTCGTTGGGCTGCATCTGGAGCAGGTTGGCGAGGGACCGGCCGCGCGCCGTGCGCGACATCGACGGCAGGTCGTAGACGCGCAGCCAGTAGACGCGGCCGCGGTTGGTGAAGACGAGCAGGTAATCGTGCGTGCTGGCGGTGAAGACCTCCTCGATGAAGTCGCCCTCGCGGTTGTCGCTGCCGCGCACGCCGCGCCCGCCGCGGCCCTGCTTGCGGTAGGTGTCCTCGGGGACGCGCTTGACGTATCCCTGGTGCGAGAGCGTGACGATGACGCGCTCCTCGTCTATGAGTTCGTC
>CAZNDQ010000642.1:0-2428 GCA_964571825.1 uncultured Planctomycetales bacterium
CCATCAGCGAAGGCGTGTACGACTTCGACGGCAACCTCATCAGCTTCCGCTACACCCCCGACACGGACTACACGGGGGAGGACACGCTGACCTGGCGCGCCAGCGAAGTCGGCACCACCCAGGAATACTACGACGAGGCCGTCATCACCATCACCGTGACGGAATAACGCCAGCCGGTGCGCCTCGGCCGAGATTGACCGGAAGCGATTCCCGCGGGATCAGGAGCGAGAAGGGAACCCTGCACGGGCCGGGGCACCGGGTTCGCGCGCGGGCGGGGGCGTGCTAAGCTCGGCGGAATGAAGACAACGATCGGCGGGGTGATCTGGGACCTGGACGGGACGCTGGCGGACACGCTGCGCGACATTTCGGCGTCGGCGAACGCGGCGCTGGGCCGTGAGGGATTGGCGGCGCGGTCTGACGAGGAGTATCGGCGCTGGGTGGGCGGCGGCTTGCGGCAGTTGCTGGAGGCGGCCGGGGGGTCGAGCGACGCGGCGACGCTGGACCGGCTGGAGGCGGCGTTCTTCGAGCATTACGGCGCGCACTGCCTGGACACGACGCGGCTGTATCCGGGGGTGGCGGAGGTGGTGCGCGGCGCGGCGCGGCACGGATTGCGGCAGGCGGTGCTGTCGAACAAGCCGCATACGTTCACGCAGCGGATCGTGGCGGCGCTGACGAACGGCGCAGCCTGGGTGGAGGTGAGCGGGCAGCGGCCGGAGGTGCCGAAGAAGCCGGACCCGACGGCGGCGCTGGCGATCGCGCGGCGGATGGAACTGGAGCCGGAGCGGATCGCCTTTGTCGGCGACTCGGACGTGGACGTGGAAACGGCACGGCGCGCGGGGATGCGGGCGATCGTCGTGACGTGGGGGCTGCGGACGCGCGCGGAGCTGGCGAAGACGGGGGCGGACGAATTCGTCGATACGGCGGATGAGCTGCGCGTGGCGCTGGGGCTGGCGCAAGGCAGCTATTCGTAGCGCATCTTGCGGCGGCCGAGGACGAGGTAGTCGTAGTCGCGGATGCCGAGGGAATCGGGGAGGCGGATGTAGCGCGGTTCGTAGAGATCGCGGATGGCGGCCTCCTCCGGGGGGTTCATGTAGATGCGGAAGAGGGACGCGGCGACTTCGCGGATATCGCGGCCGCTGCGCGTGCGCGCGAGTTCGGCAAAGGCGTAGGTTGGGCGGTGCTTCTCGAACCAGGCAATGGGGACGGTCTTGTCGTGTCCGGCGGATTTGAGTTCGACGTCGACGGGGCGGGCGGCGACCTCCGGATCGGTGAGTCCGGCGGCGTCGTGGAGCGTCAGGTCGCAGTAGTAGCCGACGGCGCCGATGCCGCCGCGGACGAGGGATTCGTCGGGTTTGCACAGTTCGTGAATGGCGCGGCCGAGCTTGACCCAGCGCTCGGCGTTCTCGCGGCTGAGCTGCCAGACGGCCAGCTCGGTTTTGGGCGGGTCTTCCTGTTTGCGGAAGTACTTCCAGCGAAAGCGCAGGGCGGTGCGGAGCGGGGCGGGGAAGATCTGTTCGTGGAACTCGGCGGTGGCGGGGAGTACGGATAGCGTGACGCAGGCGAGGGCGAGGTAAGCGGCGGCGAGCCGCGGCGCGCGGCCGGCCCGCCACCAGCGCGCGAGCAGCAGCGCGAAGAGCACGGTGATGAAGGGCAGGCAGACGAGAAAAAAGCGGCCCATGGTCATGAAGTCGCCGCCGACGACGACGGCGTAGGCGAAGGTGGCGGCGGTAACGGCCGCGGCGCAGCACGCCGGGCCGCAGCGCGGCCGGGCGGCGAGAGAGAGCGCGCCGAGCAGGACGAGGGGCAGCGCGGGCAGCGTGACGAGATAGTTGACGGCGTAGCGGAGTCCGCGTTCGAGGGTGCGCGGGGTGAGGCCGACCTTGACGTAGGCGGTGTTGGGGAGGGGCCGGCCGTAGTAGTGGAGGCGCCAGGCGAAGTAGGCGGCGAAGCCGACGAGGACGATCGCGGCAAAGACGCCGAGCGGCTTCCACCGACGGCGGTCGCCGTCGAGCACGTTGCGCAGTGCGAGGAGCAGGCCGAGCAGGACGATCCAGGCGAGGCCCTCGGCGCGGATGAGCGCGGCGGCGAGGCCGAGCAGTCCGGCCTGTACGGCGCGGGGGCGGCCGGGGTCGCCGAGCAGTCGCTCGAAGGTGAGGAAGACAAGCAGGGCGAAGGGCATGGTGGCCATGCCGCCGGTGGACCAGACGGCCGTCGTCGGCAGCATGATGAAAAAAAGCAGTGCGAGCCAGACGACGGGGAGGGGCAGTCGCAGTCGGCGCAGGAGCCAGGCGTGGAGGCTGACGACGAGCAGCGCGCCGCTCAGAAGGGAGAGGACGGGTGCGAGGACGGGGGCGCGGATGCGGAAGGACTCGCCGCCCGCCAAGATGAGCACCCAGAGGAACTCGCTGTAGCCCTCGACGGGCGGCTG
>CAZNDQ010000643.1:0-2417 GCA_964571825.1 uncultured Planctomycetales bacterium
GCAGGGCGCGGAGGAGGGCGACGAGTTTTTCTCGGGCGGGGGCGGGGCGAACCGCGACTTCGGGCTGCCGGTGTTTCAGGTGAAGCAGACGGTGGCTGAGCGGCTGCTGCAGAAGGGCGGGCTGGCCGACCTGGCGACGCTGCAAGCGCAACTGGACAAGGAGCGGCGCGGTGCGTCGCGCGACCTGACGGGTCTGCGCGCCGGCGGTGACGCGGGGATCGTGCGCGAGGAGTGCAAGGCACGAAACGTGATCGGCATCCTGCCGGGTCAGGGGCCTCTGGCGGGAGAGTATCTGGTGATCGGCGCGCACTATGACCACCTCGGGCGGACGACGCTGCAGTTTCCGGCGGACGGGAAGCAGGCGGCCACGGGAGACGTGTACATTCACAATGGTGCGGATGACAACGCCTCGGGCACGGCGGGGTTGGTCGAGCTAGCGCGGGTGTTCGCGGGGGAGCCGGCGCCGGCGCGGTCGATCCTGTTCGTGGCGTTCAGTGCCGAGGAGATGGGTCTGCTGGGGTCGGACTATTTCGTCAACCATCCGACGGTGCCGGTCGAGTCGATGGTGGCGATGCTGAACATGGACATGATCGGGCGGCTGAAGGACAACAAGCTGTCGGTATACGGGGTGGGCACGGCCGAGGGGTTCGAGGACATGGTGCGGCGGCTGTCGACCAGCGGCGGCTTCGAGCTGAGCACCAGCGCCAGCGGCTTCGGGCCGAGCGACCACACGTCGTTCTACCGCGTCAAGGTGCCGGTGCTGCACTTCTTCAGCGGGCTGCACATGGATTATCACAAGCCGGAGGACGACACGGAGAAGATCAACGCCGAGGGAGGCGTGCGGATCGTGCAACTGATTCACGATACGGCGCGGGCGATCATCGAGCGGGCGGACAGGCCGGTGTACGTCAAGACGGCGATTGAGCGGCGGCCGGGGCGGACGGCGCTCAAGGTGCGGATCGGCATCATGCCGTCGTACGCGGACGACGCGGAGGAAGGGATGGCGATCAGCGGTGTGGTCGAGGGCGGCCCGGCCGAGCGCGGCGGGATGAAGGACGGCGACCGCATCCTCTGGATCGGCGCGACGCAGGTCAATGACATCTACGACTACATGGAGGCGCTGACGCCGTTCTCGCCGGGTGATGCGGTGGTGGTCAAGGTGCTGCGAGAGGGGCAGGTCGTGTCGCTGCAGATTGTGCTCGGGGCGTCGGGCGGCTGACGAATCGCGCGGATGCGTACTCCGGCAACGAGGTGCAAATCCTGATGACGCGGGCGGCGGACAGTCTGCACCTGATCGAGGTTTCGGCGCCGGCGGGCGACTTGCCGCCGGCCGAGTGCACGATTCGGCTGCGCGTGCGCTATCCCGAGTGCGACCCGATGGGGCTGCTGCACCATGCGCGGTTCGTCGAGTACTTCGAGCTGGGGCGGACGGAGCTGCTGCGGCTGGCGGGGCTGGCGTATCGCGATCTCGAGGAGCGGGGGGTGCTGCTGGTGGTGGCGCAGCTCTCCATCCGCTACCGGGCGCCGGTGCGCTACGACGACGTGGTGTCGCTGCGGACGCGGCTGGTGCGGATGACGCGGGCGCGGGTGGAGCACGAGTACGCGATGCAGGTGGAGGGTCGGCTGTGCTGCGAGGGACGGACGACGCTGGCGTGCGTTGACCGGGCCGGGCAACTGCAACTGATTCCGGACGAAATCTACAATCTGGCCGGCGCGCGACCGGTCGATAGATGAGGTACGGACCACGAGGGGCCGTTGACGGAGGCGCACGCATGCAGCGGATTCTGATGACCCGGCGCGACCCGTTCGGCGAGTTTTCGGACCAGCTCGGCAAGCTGATCGGGGAAATGCAGTCGCGGACGTTTCACAAGTTTTCGGCGCGTCGCGGCTGGATGCCGGCGGTCAATCTCTACGAGACGCAGACGGCATTTCTGGTGTGCGCGGACCTGGCGGGGATGTCGGCGGACCAGATCGACGTGACGACGGAGGAGCGGCTGCTGCGGATCAGCGGGACGCGGCCGAATCCGTCGCCGCGCGGGGGCGACGACCCTTCGTGCGTTCACTTGATGGAGATCGACGGGGGCGACTTCGAGCGCGAGGTGGAGATCCCGGACGAGGTGGACTGCGCGGCGATCGAGGCGTCGTACGTGCAGGGGTTTCTGTGGGTGCGGATGCCGAAGGCGGCGAACCGGGAGTAGCGCGGCGGCGCCCGGCGCGGTCGCTGAGAACACTCCAGCAGCGGGAAGATGACGATGTGCTGGTTTGACGAATCCGATGCCGATCGGCCGGCCAGGCGTCCGGGCAGAGCGACGCGGGCGCCGGTGGCGGACGTAGAACCCGACCGCGAGCAGGGCGTGGCGGTGCAGCAGCCGGACGGCGCCGCGGAGCCGGAGCCGCAGATCGAAGTTCCCGCGGAG
>CAZNDQ010000644.1:0-2415 GCA_964571825.1 uncultured Planctomycetales bacterium
GGCATCAACGACGACCCAAAGGTCCTCTCCGACCTCTACCGCGAACTCTCCTTCATCGGCTGCCCCCCCTACTACCTCTTCCAGGGTCGCCCCACCGCCGGCAACGAGCCCTACGAAGTCCCCATCGTCCGCGGCTGGGAAATCTTCCGCCAGGCCCTCCGCATCGGCTCCGGCCTCGCTCGCCGCGCCCGCTACGTCATGTCCCACGAAACCGGCAAGGTCGAAATCCTCGCCGTCGACGACCGCTACATCTACCTCCGCTACCACCGCGCCAAGGACGCCGCCAACCGCGGCCGCTTCATGATCTACCACCGCGACGAAAACGCCTACTGGCTAGACCAGCTCAACCCCGCCGAGGGAACGCCTCCCGTCCCCCCCGAAACCGCCGAAACCTTCCTCGCCGGACCCGATTGATTCTTTTCAACGACCCGCCCGCGCGGTATCCTCATCCCCATGTCCGCCGCCTGCGTTCACCCGACTCAGGTGAATATCCGTTTCAAAAACCGCGCTGAATCGCTCGCCGCGCCCGCACCGCGCGCCGAATCGTGCGCTGCCCCGCACGCCCGAACGACTCCGCGCCACGGGGGAAACGACGCATGGCTCGCAACGGCAAGCCCGTCAGCCTCAACCTGAACGTCCGCGGCATGAGCCAGTCCGCCACCCTCGCCATCAAGGAGCGCTGCCGCGCACTCCGCCGCGATGGCCGACACATCTTCGACTTCGGCCTCGGCCAGTCCCCCTTCCCCGTCCCCGAATCCGTCGTCGAGACCCTCCGCCGCCACGCCGCCGAAAAAGACTACCTCCCCGTCCGCGGTCTCCCCGCCCTCTGCGAGGCCGTCGCCGACTTCCACCGCAACAAAGACGGCATCGACGCCGCCCCCGACCGCGTCCTCGTCGGCCCCGGCTCCAAGGAACTCATGTTCCTCCTCCAACTCGTCTACTACGGTGAAATCATCCTCCGCACCCCCTGCTGGGTCTCCTACCTCCCCCAGGCGCGCATCCTCGGCCGCCGCGTCAGCATCATCCACACCTGCATCGAAAACGGCTGGAAGATCACCGCCGACGCCCTCCTCGCCGCACTCGAACTCACCCAGGACGACACCCGCCCGCGCCTCCTCGTCATGAACTACCCCAGCAACCCCACCGGCCACTCCTACACGGCCGCCGAACTCCGCGAACTCGCCGACGTCGCCCGCCGCTTCGAACTCATCGTCCTCTCCGACGAAATCTACGGCCAGCTCACTTACACCGGCGAGCAGGTCAGCATCGCCCGATACTACCCCGAGCGCACCATCGTCAGCTCCGGACTCTCCAAGTGGTGCGGCGCCGGCGGCTGGAGACTCGGCACCTTCACCTTCCCCCCCGAGCTGACCTGGCTCCTCGACGCCATGTCCGCCGCCGCCAGCGAAACCTACACCTCCGTCTCCGCCCCAATCCAGTACGCCGCCGTCACCGCCTTCCAGTGCGGCGTCGACATCGAACGCTACCTCTGGCAGGTCCGCCGCATCCTCCGCGCCCTCGCCCGCCGCTGCGTCGACACGCTCCGCGCGGCCGGCGTCGCCGTCGTCGATCCCATCGGCTCGTTCTACATCTTCCCCGACTTTTCCCCCCTCACGCCGGCGCTCACCGCCCGCGGCATCCGCGGCGGCGCCGACCTCTGCGAACGCCTCCTCGCCGACACCGGCGCAGCGCTCCTGCCCGGCGTCGCCTTCGGCCGCTCCCGCGCCGAGTTCACCGCCCGCCTCTCCTTCGTCGATTTCGACGGCGCGGCCGCCCTCGCCGCCGCCGAAAACATCCCCCTCGACCTGCCCCTTCCCGACGACTTCATCGACCGCTACTGCCCCAGCGTCACCGAAGGCACCGCCCGCATCGCCGCCTGGACCCGCCCCTGATTCTTCGCTGGTGCGAGAATCCCTTCTCGCACCCCGATCCCGCGGGAATCCCTTCCCGCCGCCCGTCATCCTGACACGAGCCGCGACACAGTCGCTCTGGACGCGCAGCGTCAGGCGAGAGTCAAGGGCCGACCACTGGCCATTTACCCTCGACGCGAGGCGTGGCGCAGCCACTCCCCGACGCAACGCGTCCGTCCTGCCCTCGACATGCAACTGACGCGCAGCGTCACCTGCGACAACGTCACGTTGCATGTCTGGGGGCGCGTGTCGGGGGGCGCAGCCGCGCTGTAGTGCCGTAGGGTGGGTGGAGCGCAGCGCAACCCACCTTCTTCACCGCCCGCTACCTTGCTCCCGACCTGCTCCCACCTGCGCGACGACTGCACCACGCTCTTCAGGCCCGTTCACGGGCCTTCCGCGGCGCAGCCGCGCTGTAGGCCAGCCCTTTTAGGGCTGGTTGCACAAACGCGGCCATTTGTTTTCCTGATCCAATTCCCCCATCATGGTGAACCGTGCATCGCGCGCC
>CAZNDQ010000645.1:0-2414 GCA_964571825.1 uncultured Planctomycetales bacterium
CGACTCGCCCGGACGGAACGCCGGGTCGCCCACCGGACCCGCCGTCTCCCCCTCCGGCGTCTTGAGCGGCCGCTGCAACTGCACATACCACACGCCCCGCTCATACTCCGCCTGTCCCTGCACGGACTGCACCGCCAGCGGTCGCGCCCCCAGCGTCCCCGGACCCTGCGCCGACAGCGACTCCACCGGCGTCTTCAACGTCGGGTTCGCCACCAGGTTCCCCGCGCCCCACGCTGACAGGAATGTCGGATCATGCTTCGTCAGCTCCTCGCGCGGCCGTTCCACCACGCTCATGTCTGTGAACTTGAACCCCTGCTCCGGATACACGTCCGCCACCCGGTCGGGGAACGCCGCATCCACGTCCTGATAGCCCGCCGCGATGTTCTTCTGTCGATCCGCCTTCCACATCCAGATGCTCACGCCCCCCTGTTCCGTCAGGTCGCCCATGAAGAACGGTGGATCCGGTCGCAACGAGAATTGCACCGCCACCGCGTCGCGGAACTCTTCCTGCCGCACCGAACGGTCGTCCGCCGTCGGGTCCAGCCACGCCAGCCGCAGCGCCAACGCCGATTCGTCGTGCAGCGCCTGCACCACCAGCCCCTCGATCCGCTCCTCCGTCCACCACAGCGGCGTCAGCGACACGTACACCGCCTCCGCCTGCCCCCACGCCGCGTCGCGCGGACCCTTCGGCAGCGGCCCCTCGGCACTGCGCGCCGGGATCGTGCTCCGCCGCAGCATCGCCCGTTCCTGTGCACCCGTCCGCGCCAGCGTCTGCACGTAGTGAATCAGGTCCCACATCTCGTCCGCCGAATACACCCCCTCCGACGCCGGCATCGGCGTCCCCTTCATCCCCTTCCAGATCCGCGCATAGAGCTGCTGCCCCTCGCTGCCCCCCTTGAAGATGCCGTTGACGAACGACCGCGGCGGAACCGGATACCCCTCCGCGTCAAACTTCACCGCCTCCGCCACCGGCTGACCGTCCGCGCCGTGGCAACTCGCACAGTTCTCCAGATAGATCCGCCGCCCGTTGAACCACCGCACCTCGTCGAATCCGGGCTCGCGGGGAACAGCGAGCGGCGACCCCGGCTGGGTGCGCGCCGAAAGGGTCGCCGCCAGTTCCGTTTCCTGTAGCGCGCCGTCGGCCATCCACTGCCGCAGCGTTTCCTCCGTCGCGCTCACCTGAAGCTGCCGCACGAAGCCTACCAGCGCGTCGATGTCCGCCGGCGGCAGATGACCCCACGGCGGCATGGCTGAGCCCGGCATCCCCTGCGTGATCGTTCGCCGCAGGTCATCGTCCGACGGAATCTGGTTCTCCGTTGTCGCCAGCTTGAAGTTGCCCGCGCGCAGATTGCGCGGCCGCGGGTTCATCAGATACGCAAACGGCCCCGCCCCGTCCCCCGTCACGCCGTGACACGCTGCGCAGTTCCGCGCAAACAGCTCCGCCCCGCGCGTGAGAGCCGCCTCGGCCCTCCCCTCGCCGGGCGGCGCCGACGTCGGGGTGCGACCCGATCGATCCGCACCCCGCTCGCCGCCCGGCGCATGGACCGTTGCGTACAGCAGGACGAGGCACACCGCCGCGACGCCTACCGCCCCGAGCGTCACCGCCCTTTGGGCACGCCCAGCACCTCCGCCGTGTCCGCCGTGCTCACGTCCTGCACCGTCGTCTGCTCCAGAAACCACAGGTACGCTTCCTTCACTCGCTTCCATCGCGCGTGACCCAGACATGGAGAAACCTCGTTGCAACTGTCATTGCCGAAGGGACACATCTCAAACTCGCTCAGCGAACCGTCGAACGGCGTCAGCACGTCGATCAGCCGCACCTGATCCGGCGCCTGCACCATGCGGAACCCACCGTTCGGACCCGGATTCGCCTCCAGCAGCCCGTTGCGGACCAGCGTCCGCAGGATCGACGACAGGTACTTGGCCGGAACCTTGGTTTCGCTCGCGATGCGTGCGCCGGCGATCGGCCACTCTTCCTGGTGCTGTGCCAGGAATACCACCGCCCGCATCGCGTACTGCCCCGTGTGATTGATCATGCAGTCAGAACTCCCGTTACACCTATATGTCGATTAACATATAGACATATATGAGTTTGTCAAGCCCTTTTTCGACCGCAACGACAAAACGGACCAGAATGTCTCAGAATCGTGCGCACGCTGACATTCGTCAACGAGCGTAGACTTCACGGAAGAATGTGATGTGATATCAGGGCGCCACAATCCAGATACGATTTCGGCGGGCGCGAACAGTCTCAAGCACGCGCAAGACTCGGCTCTCTTGCCGCGCTACTCGGCGCGCGTCCACTTTTTGTGCAGCGCGTCCAGACGCGCGCGAACGTCAGCCGTCGATGCGTGCGCTTCCCCGCGCAGCTCTACCAGCCGCTCATGCGCCGACAGCAGCAGCGCCTTGCCGCC
>CAZNDQ010000646.1:0-2402 GCA_964571825.1 uncultured Planctomycetales bacterium
GCGGAGCAATTGTTCGACGCCTTGCAACTCTTCGTTGACCAGTATCCGCAGCGCCTGAAACGTTCGCGCAGCCGGGTGTAACCCTGCCTTGCCTGCCGCGGCAGCTTTTTGCCATTCCCGGCGAGTCAGCCCTTTCACCTTCAGCACCACGTCCGACAATTCCGTAGTCCGCTCGAACGCGTGAATCGACCGCCGCCGAACGATGGCCTCGGCAATCGCGCGATGGTCCGTTTCATCGGCCAACTCGCGCAACGCCTTCGCAAGGTCTTCGCAAGAGATCGACCTCAGCACATCCGCGGCGGAATGGGCACGGCGGACGTCCATCCGCATATCGAGTGGGCCGTCAAGCTTGTACGAGAACCCTCGCACGGGGTCATCGATCTGCATGCTGCTCAAGCCCAGATCGGCAAGAATGATATCGACACCGTCAAGCCCAACCGTCGCAAGCACTTTGGGCAGACCGGCGAAATGACTGTGATGCAGGCTCACCCGAGTGGGGACAACCATCGTTTCAAGCCGCCTGCGAGTCGACTCCAATTGCGGCCCGTCAAGATCAAGCCCCAGCAGAAGACCGTCTGGTGCCGTGCGCTCCAGAAGAGCAAGCGTGTGGCCGCCGAAACCGACGGTCAGATCAGCCACAACCTCCCCCTTCGCCGGCCGCAGCGCGGCAAGTACCTCGGTGACCAGTACGGGAACGTGCGTGCCGGCGGGCGTACGTCCCTGGGCGCGCACGTGTTCCTGCAATGGGAGGTCTCGCGGGCGCATTTGCCCGTCGCGGAGCGCTGTGAAGTCGTGGGCTGCCCGATCCGGGCTGCGTTCCGGACCGCCGACGCGCGGGCCGGGCGGGCGCACTTTCAACTCGCGCCCGACAAGCGGACGCTGCTGGTCACGGGCGCGTCGCAGGGCGCGCGCACGATCAACGCCGCCGTGCAGAGCTGCTGGCCCGGGTTTGTCCGCGCGCACCCGGATTGGCAGCTCGTGCATTTGACGGGCGCGGCGGACGAGGCGGCGGCGCGCGCGGCCTATGAGCAAGCGGGCGTACCCGCGCGCGTGCTGGCCTTCACGGACGAGATGCACCTGGCGATCGCGGCGGCCGACGTGGTGGTGTCGCGGGCGGGGGCCTCGACGCTGGCCGAGTTGACCGCGCTGGGTCGGCCAGCGATTCTGCTGCCGTATCCGTTTCATCGCGACATGCATCAGCGGGCCAACGCGCAGGTGCTGGCGCAGCGCGGGGCGGCGATTCTGCTGGAGGATGCGCGGGAACCGGAGGTCAACGGGCGGCGGATTCGCGCCGCGCTGGATGAGCTGGTGGACCCGGCCCGGCGGGCCGCCTGCGCGTCCGCGGCGGCTGAGCTGGGCCGCCCGGCGGCCGCCGAACGAGTGGCCGCGTGGCTGCTGGGGCAATGAGCGGCGGCGCGCTCAGTGCCCGGTCAGATGCGCGAGCTCACGCTTGCGCTCGGCGATCCGCTCGCGCAACTGCTCGCTGAGCTCGAGCTCCAGCGCCGTTTCCAGCGGCATCGCGGCGACCTCGGTCAGCACCTGCTCGAGCGCCGCGAAACTGAGCACCGCCACGCGCTGCGTGAGCGTCTCCAGCCGCGCGATCCCGGCCAGGCTCACCGCGTCCGCCTCCGGCCCCACGCGATCGGCGAGAGTGCGCAGCCGCTCGCCGCGGCCGTTCTCCCAGCAGCGGCGCGCGTAGGACAGCCACTCACAGAATTCGGATTCGATTGCCTGGGGCGGGTCGCTCCAGTCGACGCCATCCACGGCATCGTCGGCGGTAATCTGCTCGAATTCGCCGCGCGAGCCGCCGCCGAAGACCAGGTCGAAGTCGCGCTGCGTCGAGTGGCGCATGCCCACGGCGCAGCTCAACCGCTCGCGGCGCCCGCGCGGCAGGGCGTCGAGCACGCGACGCAGGGCTTCGAGTGGCCGGGGCGCGTTCCAGACGACCTGCCGGCGGTGCGCCAGCGCCCCGGCGAGCAGCGCCAACAGCGCGGCGGCGTCGGCCGGCGTCGGGCAGTCCGCCGGGGGCGCGGGCGGCGGCGCGGCGTCGGGCAGGCTGAGCGGCTCGATCGCGCGCTGGTTGGCGGGGAGGGCCTGCCAGTCGAGCAGGTCGGCGACGCGGGCCCGCAGGCTGAGCACATCGCCGCCCGAAGCGCGGTACTGCTGCGCATCCAGCAGCAGGACGTGCGTGTGAATGCGAAAGCCGCCGCGCCCGCTGGGCTCCGGACCGGCATGGCGCGACAGGAACGCGCAGCGCCGTCCGCTGCGGAGCGTGAAGCAGGCCAGCCCCTCGGCCTCGGGCGTGTTGTCGCACAGGTTGGCGTGCGAAGGGGCGCGCTGCGTGATCTCGCGCTTCTCGTCCTCGAAGACCCCGGCCGAAGCGGCGACGAGCTTGTAACCGC